>JBGPYQ010000208.1:0-6416 GCA_041493345.1 Gammaproteobacteria bacterium
CCGAGCTGCAAGTCGGCTCGGCCGTTTTCCATATGGGCGGCGCCACCAGCGTGACGCTGCTCAATCTCGATAACCGCGTCGCGCAGTTGCAGCTCGCGCAGGGCACGCTGAACGTGCGGGTGCGGCGCCTCGGCCCGAGAGACGTGGTCGAGGTCGACACGCCGAATCTCGCGTATTCGATTCGACGGCCAGGCGGATACCGGATCGACGTCGATCCGGCCGGCGATGCGACGACCGTCGTAACGCGCAACGGCCAGGCCGAGGTCTATGGCGAAGGCGCGGCGTACCTCGTCAATGCCGGGCAGACCTACCGTTTCTCCGGAACCAGCTTGCGCGACTACGAATACCTCGAGGCGACGCGCGACGACGAATTCGACCGCTGGTCCTACGCTCGCGATCGTCGCGGAGACAATTCGGTTTCCGCACGCTACGTCTCGCGCGATGTGATCGGGTACGAGGACCTGGATGAGTACGGCAGCTGGCGCCGCGCCGAGGGGTACGGCAACGTGTGGGTCCCGAATCGCGTCCCGGCCGGCTGGGCGCCTTACCGCGACGGACATTGGGCGTGGGTTGATCCATGGGGCTGGACCTGGGTTGACGACGCGCCATGGGGTTTCGCGGTATCGCACTACGGCCGCTGGGCCAATCTCGGCGGAACCTGGGGCTGGGTTCCGGGGCCGGTTCGCGCGCAGCCCGTGTACGCCCCGGCGCTGGTCGCGTTCATCGGGGGCGGTGATTTCAGGCTGGCGATTTCCAGCGGCAATATCGGCAGCGTGGGGTGGTTTCCGCTCGGCCCCCGCGACGTATATCGACCTTCATACCCGGTGAGCCGCACGTATTTCAACAACGTCAATACCAGCAATACGACGGTTAACAACACGACCATCACCAATGTGTACAACAACACCAGCGTGACCAACGTCACCTACGTCAATCAGCGTGTGCCCGGCGCGGTCATCGCCGTGCCGGCGGCAGCGTTCGCGCAATCGCGCCCGGTCGCGAAGGCCGCAATCCCGGTGTCGAAAGAAGCGATCGCGAAGGCGCCGGTCACGCCAGTTGCTGCAGTAGCGCCTGTGCAGACCAGCGTGCACGGTGGGGCGCCCCGGGGCCGCAGGCCGCCGGCAGAAACGCAGGCGCGACCGGTCGTGGCAAAAGCACCGCCGCCACCCGCGCCCGTCCCGTTTGCGGCCAAGCAGTCCGCGCTCGCGGCGAATCCTGGCAAGCCGCTCGATGCGGCAGCGCTCGCGGCCGTAAAACCCGCCGCGCCAGCGCCGGCGCCGGCCGTCAAAGTCGTCCGTCCCGCACAGCCTGCAGTGGCACCGCCCAAGCAGCAAGCTGCTGCTCCCGGAGGGCGGAAGCCGCCTGAAGCGCAGAAGGCGCCGCAACCACCCGAAGCGCAAGAGGGACGGCCGCCCGAAGCGAAGAAGGGACCGCGACCGCCTGAAGCGCAGAAGGCGCCGCAACCTCCAGTAAGTGCACCGCAATCACCGGTGAGTGTGTCGAGGCCGCCGGAGACGCCGAAAGGACCGCCGCAAGAAGCGCAGAAGGCACCGCCACCCCCGGTGAGTGTGCCGAGGCCGCCGGAGACGCCGCAAGGACCACGGCAGGAAGCGCAGAAGGCCCCGCCACCGGTGAACGTGCCGAGGCCGCCCGAAGCGCAGAAGGCACCGCCACCCCCGGTGAGTGTGCCGAGGCCGCCGGAAGCACAGAAGGCACCGCCGCCACCGATGAGTGCACCAAGACCACCGGAAGTGCAGAAGGCGCCGCCGCCCAAGGGACCGCCGCAGGAAGCGCAGAAAGCGCCGGCGCCGAAGCGGGAAGCCGCCAGACCCGCAGAAAAGCGCGGAGAGAAGAAGGGCGAGGAAGAAGAGAACCGCAAACAGTAGCTATATTGCGGGGGCGATAAATTAACGGTTCAGATCGCCGCGGGAGCCGGCCGGCACGCCGCGCGAAATTGTTCTGCGTCTGAACTAAGAGGTGAACGAAGTGCTTCGGCTGGGCGACGTGAAGGAGCTGCTGTCGCGCAATCTGATCCGCATCGACGGTGGAACACTTGAGCGCTTCGCCGAAGTGATGCAAGCCGATGCGGCCCGGTGGGGTTCGATCATCCCGGGATACCGGAGCGAAGCTCGACTGACCGCACCGGCGGCGCGGTCAGGGGAGGGGGTTCGTCTCGAATTGCGTCAGCCTCCGAGCCGCTTTGCGGTCGATTATGCCTGCGCCTGAGCCTCTCACGGAAATCAGTCGGGCTTTGCGCCGGTCTCCCGGACCACCTTTCCCCACTTGACGATCTCCGCCTTCACATACTCGGCGGCCTGCTGAAGCGAACCCCCGATCGGCTCGAACGCCAGCGCATCCAGCCGCTCGCGGACGTCGGGACTCTCGATGGCTCGATTGATGGATTCGTTCAATTTCTGGACGATTGAGGAGGGCGTTCCGGAAGGCAGAAAGACCCCGATCCATGTGTAGTCCTGCAAGCTGGGAAAACCCGCCTCGGCGAGCGTGGGCACGTCGGGAAGAGCAGCGATGCGCTTGGCGCTTGACACCGCCAGCGCCCGCAATCTTCCCGCCTTGACCTGCGCCAGGGGAGTCGAAATCGCTCCCGATCCCACCGACGGCTCCCCAGCGACCACGGCCGCAATCGCCGGGCCCGCGCCGCGGAAATGGATCGGCGTTATATCGAGCTTGGCGAGGACTCTGAACAGGTTTTCCGCCGTGAGATGGGGCGTGGTGCCGCTGCCCGGCGACGCATACGAGAGCTTCGATGTCTTCGCAAGCGTCAAGAACTCCGCCAGAGTCCTGGCGGGAACGCTCGGATTCACGAAGATCAGGTTGGGCTGAGATGCGATGATTGCGACCGGAATGAAATCACGCTCGGCATCGTATCCCGCGTCGGGGAACAGGCTCACATTGACAGCAAGAGCCGTCGTCGTCGCCAGCACGGTGTAGCCGTCCGGCGCAGACTTCGCCACGGCTGCGGCGCCGATGTTCCCGCCCGCGCCTCCACGGTTGTCAATGAGAACCTGCTGGCCGAGGATCCCGGTCAGTTTCTGTCCGATTAACCTGGCGGCGATATCCGCGGGCCCGCCGGGAGCAAACGGAACGACCATGCGAAGAGGGTGAGCGGGCCAGGTCTGCGCGTGGCTCGATCCCGCGAGTAAAAACGCGGCGCAGAACGCGACGAAGCGAGCGATGGTACTCATGACGGTCTCCTCCAGTGGCGCGGCAATCTTATCATCGTCCCCCGCGCTCAGGCAGCGTCGCGATCTCCTGCTCGACCCTGGGCAGGCGGTGAGATAGAGTAACGGCTCGCTGCATTCCCCGATCCATCCATAAACCGAAGAGGATGCCTTATGCAGGGCCGCAAACTCACCCGACAAGACCTTAGCGATGCCGCCGAGAAATACAAGAACTGGGGGAAATGGGGTCCCAGGGACGAAATCGGCACCCTCAACTACACCCAGCCCGAGGACATCGTCGCGGCGGCGCGATTGGTGAAAAAAGGCAGGGTGATCTCGCTCGCGCTGAACTTCGACAACAACGGCCCGCAGGGCGCTAAGAGCAAATACCCGGCCATGGGCAGGATCAACCCGGTGCACACCATGCTTCGCACCGGAACCGACGCCTACTCGGGCGTGCTCGATCACCGCGGCATCCGCGCCGCCGACGATATGGTGGTGATGCCCCTGCAGTGTGGCACGCAATGGGACGGCCTCGGCCATGTGTTTTACGAGAACAACATGTGGAACGGCTACGACTGCCGCGAAGTCACCTCCGCCGGCGCGCAGAAATGCGGCATCGAGAAGACCAAGAACAAGATGGTCGGCCGAGGCGTGTTTCTCGACGTCGCGCGCGCCCTGGGCAAGGACTGCCTCGAGGACGGCCATGCGATCACCAGCGCCGATCTGGACATGACCGCCGCCAAGCAGGGCGTCAAGTTCAAACGCGGCGACTACATCGTCGTGCGCACCGGGCAGATGGAAGCGAAGCTCAAGGCCGGAAGCTGGGACGGCTATCCCGGCGGCGACGCTCCGGGATTTTCTTTCGAGACGCTGGAGTGGATCAAGCGCACGGAGCTCGCGGCGCTGGCGAGCGACACCTGGGGCTGCGAGGTGCGTCCGAACGAGACCGAGCCCGGGATAAACCAGCCCTGGCACTGGATCACGATCCCGATCATGGGCATGACCATGGGCGAGATTTTCTACGTGAAGGAACTCGCCGAGGACTGCGCTGCCGACAAGATCTACGAATTCATGTTCGTCGCTCCCGCGATTCCCATCACCGGCGCGGTCGGCTCGCCGACCAATCCGCTCGCCATCAAGTGACCGCCGCAGGCAGTCATCCCGAGGAGCGCAGCGACGAGGGATCTCCGAGAACACGCTGTACTGGCAGAGATCCTTCGCCGCTGCGCGGCTCAGGATGACAATAACGAAATTGAGGTTTCCGAAATGGCAAAAATAACCGGAGCGCAGGTCCTCGCGGACATGCTGCAAGGCTACGGCGTATCGCACGTATTCATGGTTCCCGCGGTGCTGCGCAAGACCTTCGCGGAAATGGAGAGCCGGACGAAGATCAAGCGCATCCATACCCACGGCGAGAAAGCCGCCGCGTACATGGCGGACGGCTACGCCCGCGCCTCCGGCCGGCCGGGCATCTGCATGGCGCAGGTGATCGGCGCGCTCAATCTCGCGGCGGGCCTGCGCGACGCGTATCTCGCGCATTCGCCGGTGATCGCCTTCACCGGCGGGCGCGAACCGAAGACCAAGTTCCGCAAGGTCTACCAGGAAGTGGACGACGTGCCGGCGTTCGAGCCGGTCACCAAGTTCAACGCCACCGTGGATGCGGTCGAGCGCTTTCCCGACATGGTGCGCCAGGCGTTCCGGGTCGCGACCTCCGGCACGCCCGGGCCCGTGCATCTGCAGTTTCGCGGCAACGAAGGGCAGATCGACGCCGAGGAAGCGGAGATGGAGCCGCTTGTCGAAGAGCAATTCGCCCGTGTGCCGCCGTTTCGCCCCGCGCCCGATCTCGACAAGGTGCTCGCGGCGCTCAAGCTCCTGCAGGAAGCGGAGCGGCCGGTCATCGTCGCCGGCGGCGGCGCGCGTGCCTCGGGCGCGGCCCGCGAGCTCGTTGCGCTTGCGGAAAAGCTTTCGATTCCGGTGGCGACCTCGCTCAACGGCAAAGATTCGATTCCCGGCACCCATCCACTCTCGGTCGGCGTCGTCGGCACCTATTCAAGGGAAAGCGCCAATCGGGTAGTAGGGCAGGCGGACCTCGTCTGCTTCATCGGCAGCGAGACCGGCGGCATGACCACTCATTTCTGGGCGGTGCCGAAGATCGGCGTGCCCGCGATCCAGATCGACATCGATCCGGAAGCGCTCGGGCGCAACTACCCGCTCAAGGCAGCCGTACTCGGCGACGCGAAGAGGACGCTCGCGCTCATGCTCCAGCATGCGGACGCAGCAAGCGCAAAACGAAGAAAGCCCTGGACCGATGCCGCGCGCTCGATTTGCCAGGAATGGCACGGGAAATACCGCGCAATGCTCGAATCGGATGCCGTGCCGATGCGCCCCGAGCGCATCTGCGGCGAGCTCTCCAAGCACGTGCCGGGCAACGGCATCGTCGTGGTGGACACGGGACACGCGGGCATGTGGATGGGAGGCATGTTCGACTTGCGCGAGCCCACGCAAAGCTACATTCGAAGCGCCGGACATCTCGGCTGGGCATTCCCGGCCGGTCTCGGCGCGAAATGCGGCGCTCCAGAGCGGCCGGTCGTGGTGTTCACCGGCGACGCCGGGTTCTGGTACCACATTGCCGAAATCGAAACCGCGGTGCGCTGGAAGATCAACTCCGTGACCGTGGTGAATAACAATGCCAGTGGAAATCAGTCCAAGCGCGGTTTCGACCGGGTCTACGGCGGTCAGCAGACCGAGCAGGCGCGCGAGCTGTGGACCTACGGCAAGGTCAACTTTGCGCGCATTGCCGAAGATATCGGCGCGATCGGGATCCGCGTGGAAAAGCCCGGCGAGCTCGCCCCGGCGCTGCAGCGCGCGTTCAAGGCGGATCGTCCCGTTGTTATCGACGTCGTAACCGATATCGAGGCGCTGGCGCCCGTTGCGGTGGCCTAGGGCTCTGTCATTCCGAGGGCGCCCGCGGACGGCGGAGCAGGCTTCCGCGCCGAAGGCGAGGATGCGACCCGGGAGCGGGCGATTAGCGTGCCGGTGAGCCGCGGTCGCAATGCGTGCCTCCGCGGTCACATCCCCGCAAGCGGGGCCCCTGTTCCACGCTTCGGCACGCGGCCCGAGGAATCTCCTTACGCGAGGAAATCCCTCGCTTTGCTCGGGATGACGAAACCCCTTGTGCTAAAATTCTTCCATTCGAGAAGCAGTCTCCAGCACGAATTCCCGAGGCGTGAAAGG
>JBGPYQ010000002.1:0-43362 GCA_041493345.1 Gammaproteobacteria bacterium
CACGCCGCCGCCCGCAGGACAGGCAACGACGATGCGCACCGGTTTGACGGGGAATGCCGGTCCCTTCGGCAGGCTCAGGGCAGGCTCTGAGCTTGTCGAAGGGGCCTGTCCTGAGCTTGTCGAAGGGGCCTGCGCGAGCGCGGCAGCGCTGGCCGCCGTGGCGAGCAGGGCCAGGACGGATATCACGAAAAATCGCTTCATCATCTTCTCCTCTCCCTTACCCGCTTGCGGGTGAGGGTCAAGCCTCGAGCGGCCGATCCGAAACGCGCAGCTTCGCGACGCCGGCGCGCGCGGCCTCTTCCTGCAGTGTGGCGATCTCGCCGCCCGCGTACGGGATGCCGCTCCTGCGGCGTTTTTCTTCCTCGCGCGTTTCCGGCTCGCCGGGGATCAGGATTTCTTCGAAGCCTGCCGCCTTCGGCACGGCGCGCACGCGCTCGATGAGCGTGTCCATGCGCGAGCGGTATTCCGCCATCGGCACGAACAGGTCCGGCTTCATGGCCAGGAAGAAATGTCCGACGTCCTGCGGCCGGTCGAACACCTTGTACTGATCGGCGACGTTGCCCGCGTACGCCGCGCCCGAGAGCACGCCGCCGAAGATGTCCATGAGCATCGAAAGGCCCGAGCCCTTGTACTCGCCGATCGGCAGCACCACGCCCTCGAGCGCGGCCTTGGGATCGGTGGTCGGGCGGCCTTCGGCGTCGAGCGCGTAGCCGAGCGGAATCTTTTCGCCGCGGCGCAACGCGCGCCGGATCTTGCCGCGCGCCGCCACCGCCGGCGACATGTCCAATAAATACGGCCCGAGCCGCCCGCCGGGCGCACCGGCCGCCAAAGGGCTGGTGCCGAGGAGTGCATCCTTGCCGCCCCAGGGCGGCATGGCGGGCGATGCGTTGGTGAAGACGAGCGAGACAAAGCCGGCGTCCAGCGCCTGCAGGACGTAGCTGGCGGCCATGCCGAAGTGCGTGCTGCGCCGCGCGGCCACGATGCCGATGCCGGATTGTCCCGCCATCGCGATCGCTTCTTCCATCGCGCGCGTGCCGACCACGAAGCCGAAGCCGTTCTGGCCGTCGAGCGATGCTGCCACCGGCGTCACGCGTTGCGGAGAAAGCTGCGGCTTCGGATCGACGAGGCCGCGGCGCACGCGATCGAGATAGCCCGGCAATCGCAGCAGGCCGTGCGTGTCCACGCCGCGCAGATCGGCGCGAACCAGGCAACGGGCGACAATGGCGGCATCGCTCCCGGGTACGCCGTGCGCGGCGAGCAGCGCTCTGGCGAAAGCATCGGCCGCGTCGTGAGCGGCGTACAGGCGCGCCGGCTCGCTCATCGGAGATCGATGTCCCGCACCTGCTTCGCCTTGTCCGCGGCCGCCGCCAGGAGAAAAGCGAGGTCGGTGCCCGTCGAAACATAGCGCGCGCCCATCTTCACGAATTCGGCGACGAGCTTCGGGCGGGTGGCGAGGCCCCCCACGCCGACGTGCTTGCCGTGCTTGCGGCAGGCGGCGAGGGTGCGCGCGTAGGCTTCGCGCACGCGCTCGTGCTCATATTGCCCGGGAAGGCCCATGTCGGCGAGCAGATCGTTGGTGCCGATGAGCACCATGTCGATGCCCTCGACCGCCGCGATCTCCTCGGCGCGCTCCAATGCATCCGCGGTCTCGAACTGCACGATGACCATGGTGGCTTCGTTCATCGCGGCGTTCGCCTCGGCCGCCGGAAAGGAGCGGTACTGCAGATGCGGCAGCGCGCCTGCCGCGGAGCGCTCGCCGAAGGGCGGGAATTTCGCCGCCGCGACGACCTCGCGCGCCTCTGCTGCCGAGCGGATGTGCGGGGCAATCACGCCCAGCGCCCCGCCGTCGAGCGCGCGCGAGACATGCTCGGGCCGCGTGCTCGGCACGCGAACGAAGGGTGCGATGCCGATTTCGAGCGCGGCGATGCAGATCTGGCTGGCGGACTCCATCGACAGGCTGCTGTGCTCGACGTCCACGTAGAGCGTGTCGAAGCCGGCGGTCTTGGCGATGCGCGCGATCTCGACCGAGCGCACCAGGCGCACGGTCATGGAAGCGACGACTTCGTCCCGCGCGAGCTTTTCCTTGACGTTGTTGCGCGCGAGATCGCGCGGCGATACGGACATGTCGCTTCCTCCCTGGCCTGTGCCTGAATCATACCCGGCGGCCCGGAATCGGCGTTATACTTTTCGCCGTTCCGGTCCCAGGGATAAATCATGGCCGTCCATTCGTTGAAAAAAGGCAAGACCGTCCGCCAGCAGGTGAGCACGAAGGAATGGGAAAAGCGCGTCGATCTCGCCGCGGCCTACCGCCTGATGGACGTGTACGCCATGACCGAGATGAGCGCCAACCACATCAGCACGCGGGTGCCCGGCGAAGAGGGCGCGTTCCTGATCAATCCCTACGGCCCGCTCTACGACCAGATGACCGCGTCGTGCTTCATCAAGCTCGATCTGGCCGGCAAGGTCCTGTTCAATCCCGGCGAATTCGGATTCAACAAGGCCGGCTACGTCATTCACAGCGCCATCCACGCCGCCCGGCACGACGTCGATTGCGTGATCCACACCCATACCATCGCCGGAATGGCGGTGTCGGCGATGAAGTGCGGCCTCTTGCCGATCGCGCAGACGTCGATGCGCTTCGCGAAGATCGCCTATCACGAATACGAGGGCATCGCGATCAACGTCGAGGAACAGGAGCGCCTCGTGAGCGACCTCGGCGAGCACGCTGGCATGATCCTGAAAAACCACGGCCTGCTGACCGTGGGCGGGAGCATTGCCGAGGCGTTCAACAACATTTTCCGGCTCGAGCGCGCCTGCCAGGTCCAGGTGGCGGCGCTGTCGTGCAACGTCGAGCTGCAGTTCCCGCCGGAGCACATCGTCAGCGAATCGTACCGGCTGTACCTTCCCGAAACGCGCAGGCCCTTCGGCGTTCTCGAATGGCCGGCCCTGCTGAGGAAGCTCGACAAGATCGACCCGTCGTACCGCGACTGACGAACTGGAAGGCCGGCCGGGCGGGACGTCGCGGGGAGGACGATGGAAAAACTTTCAGTCTTGTTCTTGTCGGCGCTTGCGCTCTCCCTAGACTAGAACTCATCTCAAAATTCTCCCTCACCCCAACCCTCTCCCGGAGGGAGAGGGAGAATCACCCTTCTCCCCTCGGGAGAAGGGCCGGGGATGAGGGGAAACGACGACACGACATATTTTGAGATGAGATCTAGAGAGCTACAGATGTTGAAAGTGACAAGCAGCGGGCAATCGCTCGGCGCGACGATCGAGGGGCTCGATCTCGCCAGGCCGCTTTTGCAGGAGGAATTCGACACGGTCCTTCGCGCGCTGGGCGAGCGCGGCGTCCTGCGCTTCCCGCGCCAGACGCTTACGGTCCGGCAGCTAGCGGACTTCGGCGCGCGCTTCGGAAAGCTGGAGATCAACGTCGCCAACGCCTTCCAGGAGCCGGGGGTTCCGGAGGTGATGATCCTCTCCAACATCGTGGAAAACGGCAAGCCGATCGGCCTGGCGGATGCGGGGCAGGACTGGCACACCGACATGTCCTACAGCAGGACGATCGCGTTCGCGAACGTGCTCTACGGCATCAAGATCCCGAAGCGCGGCGGCAGGCCGCTCGGGGCGACCGAGTTCAGCAACATGCATGCCGCGTATGACGGCCTGCCGGCCGAAATGAAGCGGGACCTCGAAGGCATGACCGTGCTTCACGACTTCAACAAGTTCTGGGAAATGATGAGGCGCGAGAAAGGCAGCAAGCGCCCGCCGCTCACCGAAGCTCAGAGCAGGGCGAAGCCTCCCGTGTCGCACCCGATTTTTCTCACGCACCCGATCACCGGCCGCAAGGTGCTCTACGCTAACCCCGGCTACTCGATCCGCATCAACGAGCTTCCGGAGAAGGAGGGCGAGCGGACGCTGGCGTTCCTGTTCGAGCACCAGTTGAAGCCCGAGTACCGCTACGCCTTTCACTGGCAGGAAGGCGACGTCCTGATGTGGGAGGACATCGGCACCATCCACAACGCCGTCGCCGACTACGGCGCGGACGAACCTCGCCTCATCAAGCGCTGCCAGGTGATGGCGACGATGTTTTACGGCGCGCAATGAGATTGGCGAGCTATCGGGGCGCCGGTACGCAAATCCGGACCGGCGCGGTTGTGCGCGAGAGCGTGGTCGATCTCACCGATATCGTCGCCTCGATCGAAATTCCTGCCGATCGCGCCGAGGCGCTCGCGCAACGCGGAGTTTCCCTGCCCGCGGGCGGCATGCTGAGGCTCCTCTACGCGGGGCCGCGCGCCGTGCACGAGCTCGCGCAGCGCGTTGAGGTGTTGGCGCGGGATCCAGCGCGCCGCCGCCCGCTCAAGGAGACTACGCTGCTCGCCCCGATTCCGCGGCCGGGAAAGATCGTCGCCGTCGGACGCAACTACGCCGACCATGCCAGGGAAACCGGCGTCGATCCGTTCGAGAAGCCGCGAATCATAGCGAAACTTCCGTCGAGCGCGACCGGACCGGGAGCGGCGGTGAAGCGCCCGGCCGCCGTGACGAAAATGGATTTCGAGGCGGAGCTCGCCGTCGTGATCGGCGAATTCGCCTCCGGCGTGCCGCGCGCGAAGGCGCTCGATTGCGTCGCCGGCTACACGGCGCTGAACGACCTCTCCGCGCGCGAATTCCAGTTCGACGTGTCGCCGCCGCAGACCACGTTCGCCAAGAGCATGGACGGCTTCTGCCCGATGGGGCCATGGCTCGTGACGAAGGACGAGATTCCCGATCCGCAGGCGCTGGAACTCGGCTGCCGCGTGAACGGCGAGGCGATGCAGCACGGCAGCACCGCGGATATGATCTTCCCGGTGGACCGCCTGATCGAATACCTCACGCAGTACATGACGCTCGAGCCCGGCGACGTGATCGCCACCGGCACGCCGGCGGGCGTGGGCGCGTTCCGCAAGCCGCCGGTTTGGCTCAAGCCCGGCGACCGCGTGCGGATCGAGATTTCGCGGGTGGGAATTCTCGAGAACGCCATCGTATGAAGGAGGAGCCATGAAAATCGTCGCACCGGTGATCGCTGCGCTGTTGTCGCTCGCGAGCGCAGCCGCCTTTGCGCAGGGCCCTTCGACAGGCTCAGGGCAGGCCTATCCCGCGAAACCGGTCAAGGTCCTGGTCGGCTTCGCCGCAGGGGGGCCGACCGACGTGATTGCGCGGATCGTCGCGCAGGACATGACCGCGTCGCTCGGCCAGAGCTTCATCGTCGAGAACAGGCCCGGCGCGAACGCGATCATCGCCACCGAGGCGGTGGCGCGCTCCGCTCCCGACGGCCATACGCTGCTGTTTTCCTCGCTCTCGCTCCTCGTGAACGCGATCCTGCTCGAGAACAAGGCCAAGTACGATCCGTTCAGGGACTTCGCGCCCATCAGCAACGCGGCCGTGCTGCCGATGGTGGTGGTGACGAGCCCGGAGACCCGGCTCAACGCGATGAAGGATCTCGTGGCGCTCGCCAGGGTGAAACCCGGCGAGGTGAGCTACGGAACGTCCGGCAACGGCGGCTCGACGCATCTGGCCGGCGCGATGCTCGAAAACTTCACCGGCACGAAGATGATCAACGTTCCCTTCAAGGGCAATGGTCCGGCACTGGCCGAAGTGATGGCTGGACGCGTGACCTTCATGTTCTATCCCATCGTCGGCATCGCCGACCAGGTCTCGGCAAAGAGGCTGAAGGTGCTGGCGGTGGGTACGGCAAAACCCCACCCCGACTTTCCCTCGGTTCCCACCCTGGACGACGCGGGCTTTCCGGGATTCGACGAAACCGCGCCCTGGGTGGGCATGCTGGCTCCCGCCGGAACGCCCGCGGCGATCGTCAATCGCCTGAGCGACGAGATGCGAAAGTCGCTCGCCAGGCCCGAATCGAAGGAACGGTTCAAGGCGCTGGGCGCCATCACCGTCGGCGACACGCCCGCCGAATTTTCCGCTTTTCTGAAGAAAGATCACGAGCGCTGGGCGCGCGTCATCAAGGCTTCGGGGGTGACGGCGGAATGAAAGCGAACGATCTCGAAGCCGCGGCGGGCGCGCCGGCAACCGCAGCGTCCTCCTGCGCGATCTCGCGGCGCGCCTCCGCGCGCGTCCTGCGCGCCTGGAACATCGCGGACCTGCGCGGGATCGCGAAAAAGCGCCTGCCCCGCGCGGTGTTCGATTTCTTCGACGGCGGCGCCGAGGACGAATTGACGCTTCGCGACAACCGCGCCGCCTTCGAGCGCGTGCGTATTGCGCCGAGGGTGCTCGCCGGCGTGGCGCAGATCGACACGTCGGCCGCGATTCTCGGCGCGCGCTCGAAGCTGCCGATCACCGTCGGCCCCACGGGCGGCATCGGCTTCGGCTGGCCGTTCGCAGACGTCGGCATCGCGCGCGCGGCAGCCGCGGCCGGAATCCCGTATACGCTCTCGACCATGGCGACGTCCTCGATCGAGCGCATCGCGCGCGAGGCGGGCGGGCGCCTGTGGTTCCAGGCCTACATCTTCCGCCAGAGCGACATGACCCTGGGTCTCGTCGAGCGCGCGCGGCAGTTCGGCTACGAGGCGCTGATGGTCACGGTAGACGTCCCCGTGGGCGGCAAGCGCGAGCGCGACTTCCGCAACGATTTTGCGATCCGCTTCCGCTTTACGCCGAGGAACGTGCTCGATTTCGCCTCGCGTCCCGGTTGGGTGCTCTCGGTGCTCCGCCACGGCATGCCGGTGCTGGAAAACGTGGTGGATCTGGCTCCGGAGGCGAAAAGCACCGCCGAGATCGCGTCCTCGGTCGGGCAATTCTGGGACGCGGGCTTCGACTGGGACGGCCTGAAGCGGATGCGCGACCGCTGGCCGGGGAAGATGCTCGTCAAAGGGATCCTCCGCGCCGACGACGCCGAGCGGCTCGCAGGCCTGGGCGTCGACGCGGTCGTCGTCTCCAACCACGGCGGGCGCCAGCTCGATGGTGCGGTCGCGGCGCTCGACGCGCTTCCGCCGATCGTGCGCGCGGTGAAAGGCAGGATGAGCGTGCTGGTGGACGGCGGCGTGCGCCGCGGCGTGGACGTGGTGAAAGCCCTCGCGCTCGGCGCCGATGCGGTCATGCTCGGCCGCGCAACCCTGTACGGCGTCTGCGCGGCGGGCGAAGCGGGCGCCGCGCGTGCTCTCGAAATCCTGCGCGACGAGCTGGTGCGCGCGATGCAGCTCTCCGGCGTGCGGACGGTGCGCGAGATCGGCGCGGATCTGCTCGCGCCGCTTTCTGGAGGCGGCAGATGAACCGGATCGCCGCCCGTCTTGCAGCGCTCGCCGCCCCGTTGATCGCGTCAGCCGCTCTGGCCCAGGCCCCTTCGACAGGCTCAGAGCCTGCCCTGAGCCTGTCGAAGGGACAGGCGTATCCGGTCAAGGCGGTCCGCGTCATCGTGCCCTGGCCCGCGGGCGGCACTGTCGACGGCGTCGCCCGGGTCATCGGTCCAAGCCTCGCGGCCGGACTCGGCCGCCCGGTGGTCGTGGAGAACAAGGCGGGAGCGGGCGGCTCGATCGGTGAGGCGGAAGCCGCGAAAGCGCCCGCGGACGGCCACACGCTCCTTCTGGTGTTCGACACGCACGCCGTAAACCATCTCTTGTACAAAAACCTCGGTTACGATCCCTTTCAGTCCTTCGAGCACATCAGCCTGCTCGTGACGTCGCCGCAGGTGCTCGTCGGCGCGACCCACTTCGCGCCGTCCACGATCACGGAGCTGGTGGAATTTGCGAAGGCCAACCCGGGAATAGTGACGTACGCCACGGTGGGCGCCGGCAGCTCGAACCATCTGAACGCCCTGCTGCTCGCGAACCGCACCGGCATCGACATGGTGCACGTGCCCTACAAAGGCGGCGCGCCGATGATGATCGACCTGGTCGGCGGCCAGGTGAACGTCATGTTCGTATCCGCGCCGCAGGCCATTCCGCAGGTCAAGGGCGGCCGCATCAAGGCGCTCGCGGTCGGAGCCGCGCGCCGCATCCCTCAGCTTCCCGATACGCCGACCGTCGCCGAAACACTTCCCGGGTTCGCGGCGCAATCCTGGGTGGGGATGCTCGTCCCCGCGGGCACGCCGAAGGAGATCGTCGCGCGGCTGCACGGCGAGGCCACCCAAGCGCTCGCCGGTCCGGAGGTGCGCGGGAAGCTGGCCGGCCAGGGCTTCGACGTCGTGGGGAGCACGCCCGGGGAGTTTCTCGCTTTCGTGCGCGCGGAGTCGGGCAAATGGGCGAAGGTGATCCGCGACTACCAGATCCGGGTGGAGTAAGGACGCGTGCGCGCCGGGTTTGATAGAGGCAAGGAAACTGCGCGGGGGATACGGGAGGTCAAGCTGATCGCGTAGGGCGATCTTTCCGCAGTCCGGCGCCTCTGCTCTACATTGACGTCTGGACGTCTATTAGATATCATTCGCGTGTCGATTTCATTTGCAGCGGCTACGTGAGAAGACGCCCAGGGGAAGTAAGGGACGCGATCGTGAAGGTGCTTGGGGCGCGCCCTCGTGGAGCTACGGTCGGAGAGATAACGGATCAAGTCACAGCGATGATCGGCGCTGTTCCTGCCTCGTCTGTCCGGTCTTATCTGCAACTCAACACGCCTACGCTGTTCGCGCGCACGGACCGCGCTCAGTACGTGTTGAATGGCTTTTCGTATCAGCCCGCGAAGGCTGTCAGGAAGTCCGACCCGCGCTCTTTTGCGTTTGGCAAGGCTACTCTCATTCAGGAGGAATGCCTGGCTTGGCTCGAAAGGCAGCCAACGAACTCGGTACACGCGGTCGTGACTGATCCGCCTTACGGATTGGTTGAATACTCCGAGATTGAGCAACGGAAGCTCAGGGCTGGTAGGGGCGGAATTTGGAGAATTCCGCCGTCTTTTGACGGATCAAAGCGATCGCCTCTGCCTCGATTCACGGTACTTAAACAGACTGATCTTGATGCGCTTGAGCAATTCTTCACTGCTTGGGCTGCACGCTTGCTCCCTGTTCTCGTGCCCGGCGCAAACGTTATCGTTGCGAGCAATCCCCTGCTTTCCCACATTGTTTCGAATGCGCTGTCTCGATCCGGTTTGGAGCGCAGAGGAGAGATTGTCAGGCTGGTGATGACAATGCGTGGTGGCGATCGTCCCAAGCATGCGCACGTCGAATTTTCCGATGTCAGCGTAATGCCGCGTTCCATGTGGGAACCGTGGCTGGTTTTTCGCAAGCCGCTCGACGGGCGGGTGCAGGACAATCTTCGGAAGTGGGGCACCGGCGGGTTCCAGAGGATTTCAGCCAGCCGGCCATTTGGCGACGTGATCGAATCTTCGCCAACGCGGCCCTCGGAGCGCGCACTGGCGCCTCACCCGAGCTTGAAACCTCAATTCTTCCTGCGACAACTGGTGCGGGGAGTACTGCCGCTCGGAAAAGGAGTTGTGCTTGATCCGTTTGCAGGTTCGGGTTCGACTTTGGCTGCGTGCGAGGTGATCGGGTATGAAAGCGTGGGTCTGGAAAAGGATGCTGATTACTTCAATATCGCAGTTAGCGCGATTCCGAAACTTGCGAAGCTCTCGATGAACGGAGGTTAGATTTTGTAAACCCAGTTCTCCCGGAGCTTGGCGATGCCTTTTGCGTGGAGAGTTGCGGTCTTTGTGCCAAGTTCTCCCCGAAGGTTCTTTCGAAAGTCCGATAGCACGACTTGGCCTAAGTAGATCTCCGTAAACTGGAGTGGGGTACGGGCTGTTGCTGGCTCAGCTGCGTTGTCGACCTCATAGACAAATACGCACATCCATTGGTTGCGGGCGCCGTGAGTATCAACTGCGCCGCCGGCCTTGCGCGTCGTCTTGATCTCGATGCCGTGCTCTCCCGCCTTCACGCTGTTGTTAGCGTACTTCCCCTTGACGACCAGGTCGGGATGGCCGTTAAAGTACAAATTCTCCACCAGAGTTCTGGAATGTTTGGCGAGGCTCGCGGTGAGCATGTCAGACAGCACCCCGGACATGATTGCGGGTCGAAGCATGTCATCAAGCCGGTCGAGACCCTTCTCGACGAGATGGGAATTTACGTCGAAAAAGAAATCATAGACATCCTGCATAGCCGATTTGAAATCTTCGAGCCGAAGCTCGTACGGCAGTTTGGCGGCTTGATTAAGTCCGCTCGTCACGACTTGATTGCGAGTTACTGTCATGGATGGCTCGCTTGAATGGATGGCTCGCTTGATTGCAGGAGAGGCGTCCGTCCCCTGATGTAACGCGCTATTGTATGCTTCCGCGCGCAGGCCAAGAAAGAGAGGCAAGGATGTCCTCAGGCAGCACCTGGATTGATCATTTTCCCGGCAATTTCATGTGGTCGAACGCGACTCTGGTCTGCAAGGGCATGGCGCCCTATGGCGCGGTCGCGATCGGGGAGATCGACCGCATCGGGGAGCGGCTGGCTGCGCGCGGGATGGACGACGCCGACGCGTGGTGGCAGGAGTGGTGCGCGATGGCGGAGCGGAACGAGAAGCTCGCCGACGCCGCCGCGGTCGATGGCCGCGACTTCACCGCCGGGGACCATTACCTGCGCGCGGGCAATTACTACTACACCGGCGAGCGCTTCGTTCCGCCGGGCGAGCGCAAGCTCGGCATCTACAAGAAGGCGCTGCGCTGCTATCAGGAGGGGCTGAAGCGCCGGCACGGGAACATCGAGTTCGTCGAGGTGCCCTACGAAGGCAAGACGCTGCCGGCGTACTTCATGAAGGCTCAAGACGCGAAGGGTCGCGCACCGACGGTGGTGCTGTTCGACGGCATGGACAACTGCAAGGAAATGAGCGTGCTCTTCGCCGGGCTCGAATTCGCCCGGCGCGGGATGAACACGCTCGCGATCGACGGGCCGGGACAGGGCGAGGCGCTGCGCCTTCGCAAGATCTACGCGCGCCACGACTACGAAGTGCCGGGCACGGCGGCGTACGAATACGTGGCGAAACGGCCCGATGTGGATCCAAAGAAAGTGGTGATCATGGGCTACAGCTTCGGCGGTTATTACGCGCCGCGCATCGCCGCGTTCGAAAAACGCTACGCCGCCTGCGTGTGCCTCGGCGCCCTGCACTGGGACCTGCACGCGTGGCAGCGGCAAATCAAGGAGCAGCTCAAGGCCGACCCGAAGAAAAGCGCGCAGTCGAATTTCCAATTCCAGTGGATACTGGGCTTGAACGACTCGGACGCCGCGCTCGAGCGCGCGAAGCAGTTCTCGCTCGCCGGCGTCGCGGATAAAATCACCTGCCCGGTGCTGATCACGCACGGGGCGAACGACCGCGTCGTTCCGGTAGACGCGGCGCACAAGCTCTACGCCGCGCTCACGACAAAGAAGAAGACGCTCAAGATCTTCACCGCCGAAGAGGGCGGGGCCGAGCACTGCCACGTGGACAACCGGCCGCTGGGGATCGGCTATATTGCGGACTGGATTGCGGCGAACATCTAAGATGTCATCCTGAGCCCTACGCATTCGCTCAGGGTAAACTCTGCGAAGGATCTCTTCCGGCACGGCGTGGGTTAGGAGATCCCTCGCTTCGCTCGGGATGACATACGAGGGGTTATATGAACCGTGCACGGATTCTTTGTCTCGCGCTGCTGTTCGGTGCAGCAGGCAGCGCCTTTGCGCAGTATCCCGCCAAGCCTATCCGCCTCGTCGTGCCGTTTCCCGCCGGCGAATCCGTGGACGCCACCGCGCGGCTGGTGAGCCAATCCTGGTCGGCGGCGCTCGGCCAGCAGATCGTGGTGGACAACCGCGGCGGCGCGGGCGGAACCATCGGCAGCGAGGCGGTCGCAAGATCGAATCCCGATGGCTACACGCTCCTGTGGGGCAACGTCGGGCCGCTCGCGATCGGGCCGGGGCTCTACAAGAAGCTCGGCTACGACGTGGCGAAGGATTTCGAGCCGGTGTCGCTCGTCGCGACTTTGCCCTTCGTGCTGTTCGCGAGCCCGGTGCTGCCGGCGAATTCGGTGACCGAGCTCGTCGCCTACGCCAAGGCGCATCCCGGCGAAATCAATTTCGGCTCGACCGGCGTCGGCTCGGGCCTGCATCTCATTGCCGAACTCTTCAAGAGCGTCGCCGGCATCCAGATCGTGCACGTGCCCTACAAGGGCGTGGCACAGGCGCTGCCCGAGATGATGTCGGGCAAGGTGCAGATTGCCTTTAATACGATTCCCGCCTTCCTGCCGCACGTGAAAGCCGGGCGCCTGAAGGCGCTCGCGATCACGGCAGCATCGCGCTCGCCGCTTTTGCCCGATGTGCCCGCTATGCCGGAAGTGGGCCTCGCCGCCGTGCAGGGCGGGTCCTGGCACGCCGTGGTCGCGCCCGCCGGCACGCCGCGCGATATTCTCGCGCGGCTGAACCAGACGCTGGTGGCGACGATAGCCGCGCCCGAACTGCGCACGCAACTCACGAACCAGGGCGCGCAGCCGGTGGGAAGCTCTCCGGAAGAGCTGGGAAAATTCATGCAGGCCGAAGCGGAAAAATGGGGACGCGTCATCCAGTCCTCCGGCGCGCGCGCCGATTGAGAACCAGTGCAATGGGAGAAGGACCATGGACTTATATGAAGGCAATCGTTTTTGCAACATCGTGGCGGCGGTCGCCGTTCTCGCCGCGATGACCGGTGGGGTGTCCGCGCAGGAAAAAACCGTTGTGATGCTCGGCACGGCGACGCCGGGCGGCGGCTTCCAGATCTATGGCGCCGCGTACGCGGCCGCGCTCGGCGAGGCGGATGCGACGCTGGTGATCGAGCAGCGCAGCACCAAAGGCAGCACCGAGAACGTGCCGCTGCTCGCGGAAGGCAAGATCGACGTCGGCCTTGCCACCGGAGAAGTCACCTACGAGGCGCTCGCGGGCATCGGTCGTGCGCCTGTGAACCTGAAAATCATCAACGCGATGTATCCGAACTCCGGCATGTTCATCGTGCGCGGCGACAGCCCGTATCGCACGCTCGCCGACCTGAAGGGCAGGCCGATCGCCTGGGGCGCGAGCGGTTCGGGCTTCGTGGTGCTTGCGCGCTACGTGTTTGACGGCCTGGGCATGGACATCAACAAGGATTTCACGCCGATCTTTCTCGAGCACGCCGGAGACGGCTCGAAGATGGTGCTCGACGGCCGCGCGGCGGCGCTGTGGGGCGGCGGGGTGGGCTGGCCGGGATTCGTCGAGATATCGAAAGCGCCGTCAGGCGCGCGCTTCATCACGCCCGACGCCGACGGCATGAAGCGCATCCTCGCGAAATATCCGTTCATCAAGCCGATCACGCTGCCTGCGGGCAGCTATCCCGGCCAGAATGCGCCGGTCGCGGCGCTCGGCTCGTGGTCGCTCGTGCTCGCGCGGCCGGGGCTGCCCGACGAAGTCGCCTATAAACTGGCACGCGCGCTTCACAAGGCCGAAGCGGCGCTCGGCGCGAAGCTCGCGCAGGCGAAGGAATCGACGCTCGCCAACACGCTCGCCGCCGCGCCGCGCCAGGATCTGATCCATCCGGGCGTGCTGCGCTACATGCGCGAAGCCGGCATATTGCGCTGACAAGTGAAGAAACCATGAGAAAAATATTCAAGCTCGCGTCGGCCGCGGCGCTCGCCGCGTTTTCGTTCGCTTCGGCAAACATTGTCTTTGCCCAGGACTATCCGGTAAGGCCGGTAAAAATCATCATCCCGCTCACGCCGGGCTCGGGCGCCGACATCGCCGGGCGCATCGTGGCGAAGCACATGGGCGACGCCTTCAAGCAGCCGGTGATCGTGGAGAACCGCCCCGGGGCCGGCGGCCAGATCGGCACGCAGGCGGTGGTAAACGCCGAGGCCGACGGCTACACGCTGCTGGTGCAATCGGCCTCGCACGCCGCCAACTCCGCGATCTACAAGAGCCTTGCGTACGATCCGTTGAAGGATCTCGTGGATGTCGCGATACTCGGCGTCACCCCCTACGTCATGGTGACGGCGAAGGGCGGCGCCTATCCGTCGCTCAAGGCGCTGATCGACGCCGCCAAGGCGAAGCCCGGCGCCATTCCTTTCGCCTCGGCGGGCGTCGGCAGCTCCACGCACCTCGCGGCGGAATATTTTGCGCAGGTCGCGGGCGTGAAGATGCTGCACATTCCGTACAAGGGTTCTCCCGAGGCGATCCAGGACTCGATGGCCGGGCGCACGGCGTTCTACATGGCGCCGATCAATACCGCGGTCGGCCAGCTCAAGGAAGGCAGGCTCGCCGCGCTCGGCGTCTCCACCGCGAAGCGGGCGGAGGTGCTGCCCGAGGTGCCCTCGATCGCCGAGCAGGGCCTCGCAAATTTCGACATCTCGCTCTGGTTCGGCATGTGGACGCGCACGGGGACGCCGCAAGCGGTCGTGCGCAAGCTCAACGCCCAGGTGAACGCGATCGTTCAAGGGCCCGAGGTGCGCGAGCAGTTCGACAAGCTCGGCATTACGCCCGCGCCCATGCAGCCCGAGGCCTTTGCGAAATTCGTTCGCGAGCAGATCGTCATCTATCAGCGCATCGTCAGGGAGGCCGATATCCAGCCGCAGTGACGGCGGCCACGGCATTCCCTCCAATTTCCGGGGCGCGACGTGAATATTCGCGCGGAGCCGGTTTCATTCAGGCGCGCCGGTTCACCGAAGGAGGAGCGATGAAGGTCTTTCGATTTTCCGTATTGCCGGTCGCGGCGCTGCTCGCCGCGGCGGCGTGCGCGGTCCATGCCCAGACCAAAGGCAGCGACGCGGCCGCCGACTATCCGGCGAAGCCGATCCACATCGTCGTCGGCTTCACCCCCGGGGGCGGACCCGACATTACCGCGCGCTACATCGCGCAAAAGCTCGGTGAAACCTGGAAGCAGCAGGTTATTGTGGACAACCGGCCCGGGGCGGGCGGCACGGTCGCCGCCGGGCTGGTGGCCCGCGCAACTCCGGACGGCTACACGCTGCTCTCCGTGTCTTCGGCGCACGCCGTCGCGCCCGCGATCTACTCGAAGCTTTCCTACGATCCGTTCAAGGACCTCTCGGGCATCACCGAGACCGCGAGCTCCAGCTACGTGCTGGTCGCCGCGCCCGCGCTCGGAATCCGGACGGTCGGCGACCTGATCGCGGCGGCAAAGGCGAAGCCCGGGCAGCTCAATTTCTCCTCCGCGGGCGTGGGCAGCGGCACGCACTTCGCCGCCGAGATGTTCAAGGCGATGGCGGCGATCGACGTGGTGCACGTGCCCTTCAAAGGCATACCCGAGTCGCTCACCGAGACGATGACCGGCCGCGTGCAGTTCTTCATGGCGCCGATAGCGAACGGAGTGAATCTCGTCAGGGACGGCAAGCTCGCCGGGCTCGCCGTTTCATCGGCGAAGCGCGACCCGCTTTTGCCGCAGGTGCCGACCGTCGCCGAAGCCGGCGTGCCGGGCTACGAGTCGATACTCTGGTTCGGGCTGCTCACGTCTTCCGGCGTGCCCAAAGCGATCGTGGTGAAGCTCAACCGCGAAATCGTGCGCATCCTCAACGATGCCGAGGTGTTGCAGCGCTGGACCCCGATCGGCCTCGAGCCGCGGCCGACGACCCCCGAGGCGTTCGACCAGCTGATCCGCGACGACGTCGCCGTCTTCACAAGAATCGCGCGCGCGGCGAACATCAGGGCGGACTGAGCTACACTTTAGTACGGCTCTGCGAATTCAAATGACGACGAATCTGATGGAGGAAAAACCCATGAAATTCCCGACTCGGCTGCTGATTTTCGCGGTGGCGGCGCTTGTGTCCGGCGTGGTTCTTGCGCAGGCCCCTTCGACAAGCTCAGAGTCTGCCCTGAGCCCGTCGAAGGGACAGGCCTATCCGTCCAGGCCCGTGCGCCTGATCGTGGGTTTCCCGGCCGGAGGCCCGGCGGATCTGTTCGGACGCGTGCTCGCGCAGGCGATGGGCGCGAATCTCGGCCAGCAGATCGTGGTGGAGAACAAGAGCGGCGTGGGCGGAGTGCTCGGGATTGACGCCGTGGCCAAGGCCGTCCCCGACGGCTACATGCTGGGGCTGAACAACCAGGGGTCCGTGGCGATGGCGCCGTTCGCGCTGTCGAGCATGCCCTACAACCCGCAGAAGGACCTCGCATTGATCACGACCGTGGTCAAGGTTCCCGAGGTTATCGTCGTGCATCCGTCGGTCCAGGTGAATAGCCTCGCCGAGCTCATCGCCTACGCCAGGGCGAACCCGGGAAAGGTCAACTACGGCTCCGCGGGAGCGGGCGGCATTACCCATCTCGCGGCGGAGCTGCTCAAGGCCGAGGCGAAAATCGATATCGTGCACGTGCCGTACAAGGGCGCGGCGCCCGCGGTGAGCGACCTGCTCGGCGGCCAGGTGCAGATGGGAATCTTCGACGTCCCGGTCGTTCTGCCGCACATCAGGTCGGGCAAGTTCAAGGCGCTCGCGGCGACGAGCGCCAGGCGCGCGCCGTCGCTGCCCGATATCCCGACCACGGGCGAGGCCGGTTATCCCAAAGTAATTTCCGACAATTGGTACGGCCTCGTTGCGCCGGCGAAAACGCCGGCGGACGTGCTCAAGCGAATTCACGCCGCGGCGATCGCGGCGCTGCAATCGCCCGCGCTCCTCGATCAGTTCGCCAAGGTGAGCGGAATCGCCTTTCCTTCGACGCCGGAAGAGTATGCCGTTTTCCTCTCCGAGGAGCAGGCCAGGTGGAGCGCGATCATCGGGGCGATCGGGTTCAAGGAGTAAGGCCCTTCGACAAGCTCAGGGCGAACGGTCATTCAAGAGCCCGTTCGTGGTGAGCTTGTCGAACCACGAACCGCGCCTCAGTCGCAACGCGCGGTCATGCCGCCGTCGACGATGATCTCGGTTCCGGTGACGAAACGCGCCTCGTCGGAGGCGAGGAACAGCGCGGCGTTCGCCGTGTCGCGCCCGTCGCCTTCGATCGGCAGCGGAATGCGCTTCTGGCGTTGCGCGAGCAGCACCTGGATGTCGCCGCCTGCGCGTTGTTTGGCGAGGCGCGCTTCCACCATCGGCGTATGCAACTGCCCGGGCACGACGGTGTTCACGCGGATCCCTTTGGCAGCGTATTGCACTGCGACGACGCGCGAGAGCTGGATGACGCCGGCCTTGGTCGCCGCGTAGGCCACCTGCGCCGAGCCGGTCCAGCGCAGGCCGGACGACGACGCGATATTGACGATGGCGCCGCTCTTCTGCCGTTCCATGACCGGAATCACATGCTTGCAGGTCAGAAAGACGCTCTTCAGGTTGAAGTCGACCTGCGCATCCCAGACTTCTTCCGTCATTTCGACCGGGCCGCCGGCCGCCGAGCCGCCGACATTGTTCACGAGCACGTCGATTCGCCCCCACGCCTTCACGCAGGCCTGCACCATGGCGGCGACCGAGCCCCCGTCCGTGACATCGCATTGATGCGTCTCGATCCGTCCGCCTGCCTTGTTGACGAGCTCGACGGTGTCGCGAAGTCTTTCAAGGTCGCGATCCACCGCGAAGATCTTCGCTCCCTCTTCGGCAAAACGCACCGCGATCGCCCGGCCGTTGCCCCAGCCGGGACCGACCGAGCCGGCGCCGGTAACGATCGCAATCTTGTCCTGCAGGCGTTTCGTCATGGGCTGTGCGAAAGTCTTTTGGGAAAGCCGTAGAAGCGTTTCGGATTGTCTACGAGCAGCGCCTGCCTTTGCGCTGTGGAGGGCGCGATTTCGGACAGCAGATCGACGAGGATGCCGTCGTCGGGAACATGGGCGAGGTTCGGATGCGGCCAGTCGGTGCCCCACAAGCTGCGGTCGCCGAACTCCGCGACCAGCTTGCGCGCAAACGGAATCGAATCCTCCCAGGGCGGGGGCTTGCGGGAATTACGCTCGGAGCCGCTCACCTTGACGCGGAAGCGCTTGTCGCGCATCAGCTCGAGTAGTAGCCGGAAGGCCGGCTGGTCCACGCCCCGGGACGAGTCCATGCGCCCCATGTGATCGATGACGACGGGCACGGCGGAGCGCTTGAGCCAGGGCGAAAGTTCTTCGATCAGCGAGCTCTCGAAATGCACCTGCAAATGCCAGCCCAGGTCCGCGAGCCGCTTGCCGAGGGCGATCGCATCCTCGATGCCTGCGCTCTTGCCCAGGTGCTTCATGAAATTGAAACGCACCCCGCAGAATCCCAGCGCGTCCAGGCGCCGCAGCTCGGCGTCGGCGACCGTCACCGGCAGCAGCGCGACGCCGCAATA
This sequence comes from Gammaproteobacteria bacterium, assembly GCA_041493345.1. Taxonomy (GTDB): domain Bacteria; phylum Pseudomonadota; class Gammaproteobacteria; order Burkholderiales; family SG8-39; genus VBDM01. The sequence continues at coordinate 18,158 of JBGPYQ010000002.1, forward strand.
GGCGCCGTTCTTCGCCGCGATTGCATCGGCGACGACGGCGTTGTCGAATCCGTGGCAGGTGGACTGCACGATCACGCAGTGCTCGATGCCCATCTGCGCGTGCATCGCGAACAGCTTTTCCTTGGGCGCGTCGGCGGGCGTGAACGGGCGGTTCCCGGCGAACGGGAATTTGCTCTGCGGCCCGAAAACGTGGACGTGCGCATCGCATGCGCCTGCCGGAAGCCGAAGCTTCGGCTTGCCCGGCGAGGGATGATAAGAGGGAGCCGGATCATTCATCGTCGGGTCGCTTGTGCAGGACTCTCTGCTATTCCCTCTCCCTCGGGGAGAGGACCAGGGTGAGGGTAGTCCTCACTCCACTTTTACGCCGCCCGCCTTCACCACCTTCGACCAGAGCTCGTATTCGCCCCGGATTCGCGCGGTCAGCTCGTCGGGCCCGCTTCCCACGGCGATCGAGCCCTGGACGAGGAGGCTCCCTTTCATCTCCGGCGCGTTGACGATCGCGGAGATCTCGCGCTGGAGCTGCTCGATGACCGGCGCGGGCAGGCCCGCCGGCCCGAGCACCGCGTACCAGTAGTCGATCTCGAATCCCTTCAGCCCCGCTTCCGCCGCGGTGGGCACCTCCGGCAGCCCCGGATAGCGGTTGCGGCTCGCGATCGCCAGCGCCTTGAGCCGGCCGCTCTTGAAGTGCTGCAGCGCGGACAGCACCGCCGGAAAGGTCACGTCCGTTTCTCCCCCGAGCATCGCGGTCATGGCCGGAGCGATGCCCTTGTACGGCACGTGGGTCATACGGATGCCGGTCAGCTGCATCATCAGCTCGCCCCCAAGATGCACGGGCGTGCCCACGCCCGAGGAGGCGAACTTGACGGCCCCCGGACGCGATCTTGCGTACTCGATCAGTTCGGCGAGGCTCTTCGCGGGGACCGAAGGATTCACGGCCACCACCACGGGCGCCGTTGCCACCAGCGTCACCGAAGTGAAATCCTTGTTGATGTCGAAAGGCAGATTGGGATAGAGCGCCGGATTGCTCGCGTGCGAGGAAAACGCCATGATCAGCGTATAGCCATCGGGCGCGCTCCTCGCCACGATCTCGGTTGCAATATTGCCGGCGGCCCCCGCCCGGTTGTCCACGACCACCGTCTTTCCCCAGCGCTCGCCGAGCTTCTGCGCGACCAGCCGCGAGATGATGTCCACGCCGCCTCCCGGCGTGAAACCCACCAGCAGGCGCACCGGCTTCGCCGGATATTGCGCCGAGGCGGGAAAGGCAGCGAACACGGACAAAACGGACAGCGCAAGTACGTGGAGAAGTGTTTTCATTTAGGCCCCGAGGGCAACTGTGCCACGCTCATGTTACCCGGCGAATACCAGACACGCGAACCCGCGCTTCTTTACCTGCACGCCGAGGCCGTCTGCCATCAGAATTTGAATAGGCGTTGCGGATTGTCCACCAGGATCCTGCGCCGGGCCGCTTCATCCGGCGCCCACTTCCCGAGGAGGTTCCACAATTCCATCGAGCCTGCCTTGTCGGCGAATGAAAGATGCGGGTAATCGCTGCCCCAGATCATCCGGTCGGGCGCCGCTTCGATCAGCGCTTGCGCCATCGGCGCCACGTCGGCAAATCCCTTGGCGACGGACATGCGATACACCCCGGTGAGCTTGACCCAGCAGCGCCCGTCGCCGTGGCGCAGGAGATCGAGCAGTTGCTGAAAGCCTGCCTGCTTCACGCCGTCCTTCGCCGGGAACATGCCGAAATGGGCGACAGTGAAATCGACGTCGAGCTTCTTCAAGACGGGCATCAGCTCGCTCGTCAGCCAGCCCGGCGTCAGGAAATCGAGCTGCCACCCGATCTCGGCGAAGCGCGCGCGCAGGCGCTCGATGCGCGGCAGCAGCTTCGCGGCGAACCCCGCCTCGGGCGGCTTTATCGGAGGAACGTTGATGCGCACGCCGCGCACGCCCAGGGAGTGCAGGTGCGCGAGCTCCGCGTCGGGAACGTTTTCGTCCACATCGACGATCCCGCGGCATTTCGTCCCGACTTCGCGCATCGCATCCAGCATGCAGAGGTTGTCGCGGCCGTAGGCGCTGGGCTGGACGAACACGAAGCGCTCCAGCCCCATGCGGCGCGAGAGCGCGAGAAAGTCCCCGAGCGGCGCGAGCGGCGGCGGGTAGCGAAGGTCGCTTCCGTACGAATAGCGCTCGGACGGGCCGAACACGTGAAAGTGACAGTCGCAGCCCAATGGCGGCGACCTGAAATCGGGATTCCCTTCTGCGTGCGGCGGCATATTCACGGTCCGGCCTGATGCGCGACCGTCACGATAATCGAAAAGAATCAATCGGTGCAATCCGGGCCGACCGGAAGGCAACCCTCGCGGCCCTAAATGGGATCTATCGTTTTTTCATCCGCTGGACGCTACAATCGCGGGTGCCAAGGATGATCCTCCGCGGCCCCGCGAGGAAGCAATTGACAATCAACAAGCTAGTAGAAGCCCCTGCTATCCGATCGCGATTCACAACGTGGCGGCAGGCGATAAAATTCAATACATGAAACGCGTACTGGTTGTTCATTTTTCGCAAACGGGGCAGCTCGCGCGCGTAATACGGCAATTGGTGTCGCCGCTGGCGTTGGCTGCGGACGTGGAGCTGGTGGAGGAGGTGCTGCGCCCGCGTCAGCCGTATCCGTTTCCCTGGCCGTTCTGGAGTTTTCTAGACGTCATGCCGGACACCGTGCTGCTCGAACCGCCGGTGCTCGAACCGCTGTCGGTGCGCGCGGGCGAGCATTTCGAGCTCATCGTGCTGGCGTATCAGGTGTGGTATCTAGCGCCCTCGGGTCCGATGACGGCGTTTCTCAAGAGCCGGACCGGCCAGCAACTGTTACGTGGCCGACCGGTGGTGACGGCGATCGCGTGCCGCAACATGTGGTTGATGGCGCAGGAGACGGTCAAGCGACTGATCCAGGATGCAGGCGGGCAGTTGCGCGACAACGTCGTCTTCACCGACCAGGGGAGCGCGTTGGCGACCTTCATTACTACACCGCGCTGGTTGCTGACCGGTCGGCGCGACGCGTTCTGGGGCCTGCCGGCGGCGGGCGTGGCGGAGGAGGAGATCGCGAATGCCGATCGCTTCGGTAGCGCGCTGCTGAGCGCCCTGCGCACAGATCGCGAGCGCGAAAACGCGCCGATGCTCGCCGGTCTGGGCGCCGCGAGCGTGGACTCACGGCTGATTTTCAGCGAGTGTGCCGGGCAGCGCGCGTTTTCGGCATGGTCGCGCTTGATCCGTTTCGGCGGGGCGCCGGGTTCGACAGGCCGCTCACTGGTGCTCGCGTTGTTTTGCGTCTATCTTGTTGCGATGATACTTACTGTTGTGCCGGCGAGCCTGCTGTTGCAGCGGTTGATGCGTCCGCTGTTCGCGGGGCGACTGGAATTGCAAAGGGCGTACTACGAGTTGCCGTCAGGGCGATAACGGACATCGCAATGCGGAAACAAACGAAGAATCGGGCATGAATCGTCATACCGCTTATATCACGCGCACCTCGGTTTGTTTGCCGAACGCTCCGGTCGAGAACAATGATACGGAAGCGATCCTGGGCCAGGTGGGCGAGCGCCCGTCGCGCACGCGGCGCATCATCCAGCGCAGCAACGGCATCCGCCGCCGCTATTACGTCATCGATCCGGCCACCGGCGAGCCGAACTACACAAATGCCAGCCTGACCGCCGATGCGGTCAGGGGATTGGCCGGCGACGGTTTCGCCCTCGAGGACATGGCGTGCCTAGTATCCGGAACGTCCAACCCGGACCAGCTATTGCCCAACCACGCCGTCATGGTCCACGGCGAACTTGGAGCATCGGTGTGCGAAGTGGCGGCCACGGCCGGCGTCTGTCTTTCGGGCGTCACGGCCCTGAAGTACGGCTGGCTGTCAGTGATGTCGGGCAGCGCGCGCAACGCGGTCGTGACCGCTTCGGAGGTTTCTTCGCTGGGTTTGCGCGCGCACAACTATGGTGCCGAGTGTCATGGCGATTCGCAGGTACAGGAAGCGCATCCCGAGCTCGCGTTCGAGAAGGACTTTCTGCGCTGGATGCTGTCCGACGGCGCGGCCGCGCTGCTGCTCGAGCCGAAGCCTCGCCCCGGGCTCAATCTGCGCATCGAATGGATGGACATCTTCTCCTATGCGCACCTGTTGCCGGCATGCATGTACTTGGGCGCGGAAAAGCAGCCTGACGGTAGGCTGCGCGGCTGGATGCGTTATTCGGCGCACGAGCGCGAAACGAAATCGCTGTTCGCGTTGAAGCAGGACATCAGATTGCTCAACGACGAGGTCGTGGAGCATACCTTGGTGAAGCCGCTCCGCCGCGTTGTTGCGCAACGTTCTATTTCCGTTGGAGACGTGGACTGGTTCCTGCCGCACATCTCGTCGGAATTTTTCCGCGCGCCGGTCGCCAGCGGGCTCGCTCACGCGGGATTGCCAGTCCCCGCGGAGCGTTGGTTCACCAATCTCACATGGGTGGGCAATGCTGGGTCCGCCTCGATTTTTATCATGCTCGACGAACTGTTGCGCAGCGGCCGACTGCGTGAAGGGCAACATCTCCTGTGCTTCGTACCGGAGAGCGGACGCTTTTCGAGCGGCTTCATTTATCTCACGGCGACGGCAAATGCGTGAGCGCGACGTGCCGCAGGAGGGCAACACCGCGCTTGCGGGCCGCCGCAAGGCGATTTTTGCGGTCGGCGACGACGGAAAGTTGCGGCTCGTGCCCTCGCGCGGCTGGGAAGTGGAAGAGATCGTCACGCGCCAGGCGGTGGAGGACCTGGAGCGGCGCGCGCAAGAGGCGAAGGAACGCGTCCTCGCCGGCCAGACCTCGCCCCTCGAATACCATATGTATCGGGCGCGCATGGACATCGCCTTGCTGTCGCAGAGCACCGGCTTGTGGCGCTGGCGGGTGCGGCGTCACTTCAAGCCGCACGTGTTCGCGCGCTTGCCGCTGTCGCTGCGCGAGCTTTATGCCGGGGCGCTCGGCATTTCCGTGGAAGCCTTGGCAAAGGTGGAGGAGCGGTGGTGACCGCTTTCACGCACCGACGCGCCTCGCATTGCGAATCCGGCGTGATGTCATCGCTATTGCACCACCACGGCTTGCCGATGTCCGAGCCGATGGCGTTCGGCCTGTCGTCGGCGCTGGCGTTCGCCTACCTGCCGTGCATCCGCATCAACGGGATGCCGCTGGTGGCGTTTCGCATGCCGCCACGCGCGATCGTCAAGGGCCTGCAGCGCGGCTTGGGATTCGGTATGCGTTTCGAGACTTTTCGCTCGCCTGAGAGCGGTACGGCGCGCCTCGATGCGCTGCTCGACGCGGGCAGGCTTGTCGGATTGCAGGCGGGCATCTACTGGCTGCCGTATTTTCCGCCCGACCTGCGGTTTCACTTCAACGCACACAACCTGCTGGTTTACGGCCGCGAGGGCGACGACTATCTCGTCAGCGATCCGGTGGCCGAGGCGTCGGTTCGCTGCGCGCGCAAGGACATGGAGAAGGCGCGCTTCGCGAAAGGAGTGCTTGCGCCCAAAGGGCTGCTCTATTACGTGACCACACCGCCGTCGGAGCCTGACTGGGCGCGTCTCGGCCGGCGTGCCCTCGCCCGCACCGCGGATATCATGCTGCGCACCCCCTTGCCGCTGATCGGCGTGCGCGGGATCGGAATGCTGGCACGTCGCGTCAAGCGACTGCCTCTCGACGGCGGCGGCGAGCGTGCTCGCCTCTATATCGGCCACATCGTGCGCATGCAGGAGGAAATCGGCACCGGCGGCGGCGGGTTCCGTTTCATGTACGCGTCGTTTCTGCAGGAGCTGGCCGGCAAGACCGGCTATACTCCGCTCGATGGACTTGCGGTTCGCCTGATTGAAATCGGCGACCGCTGGCAGGAGTTCGCCGTCGCGGCCGCGCGCATGATCCGTCGTCGCGACCCGCTGGCGCCGCCGGCGCTGGCAGAGCGCCTGCGCGCGCTTGCCCGCGACGAAAGGCTTTTCTTCCAGGAGTTGCGCAGCGTTCAGCGCGCATGGGCATGCTGAACATCGAGGGATTGTCATTTCACTATCCCGGCAGCACCGAAACGGTGCTGGATGGCGTGACCCTCGTCATCCCGGACGACGGGATATTCGGATTGCTGGGGCCGAACGGGGCCGGCAAGACCACGTTGATCTCGATACTCGCCGGCCAACTGCGCGGCGCGACCGGACGCATAGCCGTCAGCGGCGAGCCGCTCGAAAGCGTGCGCCGTCGCCAGCCGCACTGCCTCGGACTGGTGCCACAGGAGTGCGCGTTCTACCCCATGCTGACCTGCCTGGAGAATCTGCACTTCTTCGGCGGCGTGCAGGGGCTGCGCGGCGTCCGGCTCAGGCAACGCGTCGAGAGCGTGGTCGGGTTCACCCGCATCGAGGGAGTGCTCAAGCGTCGCGCCGGGCAGTTGTCCGGCGGTCTCAAGCGCCGCCTGAATCTCGCCATCGGCCTGCTCACGGAACCGGAAATGCTGCTGCTCGATGAGCCGACCGTGGGCGTGGATCCGCAATCACGCGCGTTTCTCCTCGATTCCATCCGCTCGCTCGCAGGCAAGGGCAGGATCATCCTCTACACGAGTCACTACATGGAGGAGGTGCAGGCGATCTGCGATAGCGCTGCGATCATCGACCGTGGCCGGGTGCTGGTGTCTGGGAGGCTGGCCGAGGTGCTGCTGGACGGGTCCGGTTCGCTGACGTTGCGTTTGCGCGCGCAGCTGCCGGACGCGCTCGCCGCGGACTGGCGGGCGCGCTACGCGCTGCGCGAGGATGGCGTGGCGCGCTACCACCTGCGCGTGTCTTCGGCCGCGGCGGCGGCGCAGGTGATCGAGGCAGCGCGAGCCGCTGACTGCGAGCCGGTCGCGATCAGCTACGGGCAGCGCGACCTCGAGCAGCTCTTCATGCAACTGACCAACCGTTCGCTGCGCGACTGATGCACCGCCTGCTTGCCATGTGGAAGAAAGAATGGCTCGCGCTCGCGCGCGATGTCCACGGTCTCGCGGTCCTGTTCGTGATGCCCGCGGCGTTCATCGTCATCATGTCGCTGGCGTTGAGCGACGCGTTCAAGGCCGATACCGGCCACCAGACCGATTTCGCAGTGCTGGCCGCCGATGGCTCGAACTTGGCGGAACGGCTTGCACGAAGACTGGAGGGCGACGGTTTTCGCGCCGCACCCGCGCCAGACGATGAAGCTGCGGCGCGCGCCGGCGTACGCCAGGGAAAACCCGGATTGGTCCTGCTCGTGCCGCGCGCATTCGAGCGCGGCTTGCGCGAGCCTCCGGATCGAACGAATCCTTCGCAGGCGCTTACGCTGCTCGCCGATCCCGCGTTGCCGCCTGCGCAGCTCGCTGTCTTCCAGCATCGCGTCCTAGGCATGGTGCTGGGACTGCGCGTGTCTGCCGCGGCTCGTATCTCCGGCATTGCGGACGATACCGGCGCGTTCGACCTGAAACGGGCGGCGACATTGAGCATCGAAGTGGTCGGCAATCCACGCGCCGGTCGTCCCTCCTCGGTGCAGCAAAACGTGCCGGCATGGCTCATCTTCGGCATGTTCTTCGTGGTAATGCCGATCTCCTCGCTGTTCATCGTCGAACGGCGCGAGGGCACGCTCGCGCGCTTGGCGAGCCAGCAGGTTCCATTCTCGCTGCTGTTGCTTGGCAAGGTGGTGCCGTTCTTCGTTGTCAATCTGGGGCAGGCGGCGCTGATGCTGCTGGCCGGCCGCACGCTGGTGCCGTGGCTAGGCGGCGAACAGCTGGCGCTGCCGGCGCGCTGGGACCTCCTCGCCGCCGTCGCGGCAAGCACGAGCCTGGCCGCGATAGGCTGGGGCTTGCTGGTAGCGGTATGTGCGCGCACGATGGAACAGGCGACCGTGATCGGCGGCGTCGGAAATATTCTCGCTGCCGCCATGGGCGGTATCATGGTGCCGCGTTTCGTGATGCCCGACACCATGCAGGCCTGGGTGGATCTGTCGCCCATGGCCTGGGCGCTGGACGGATTTCATGCCGTGATTTTGCGGCAGGGCGGCGTGTTGGACATCCTCGCGCCGTGCCTCAAGCTGTTGTTGCTTGCCGCCGTGCTGTTCGCCGCCACGCTCTGGGCGCATCATCGGCGCCGCATCTAGAATCCTGCGCCATGGCACAGCGCGATGCATGGGATGCGGGACCCTACGGCCTGATCTGCGACCACAGCTTGTCGAGGCGCTTGTAGGAGACCGGGTACGGGGTCTTGAGTTCCTGGGCAAAGAGCGAGACGCGCAACTCCTCGATGCGCCAGCGGAAATCCTCCAGCCGGGGATCGGTTTCGCCCGCTCGCCTTCCACCGACAGCTCAACGCGACCCACTGTCCACGGCGCAACCAAGCCCAGAAGCTGTTGATACAGTTCGACGTCTCGCATGGCCTCGACCCTCCTTTGAGGCCATTTCTACACCATCCGCCCCTACTGACCCACGCAAAACCCGGATGAACCGGAAAATCAATCGCGCCCCGGCGAGTTTCCTGCGATCGGTCGTAATACGCCGCATCGCAGGCTCTGACATGCGACGGCACGGATCGAATTTTCCTTCGCCTTGTCGTTGGATTAAGCGCGACCGTCACGATAATCGAAAAGAATCAATCGGCGCAATATACCAGCGAGCGGTTTGATGGCGCTGGCGAAGAATGGATCTTCCGGTCCTTTGTTTCCTGAAGCTTCACCCGCTCGCCCGCAGACACCGCTGCCTGGCGGCGCCTCGCCCCAACGTCAAACACCGCCTTCCGGGTCGACCGGAGGGCAACCCTCGCGGCCTAAATGGGATCTATCGTTTTTTCATCCGCTGGACGCTACAATCGCGGGTGCCAAGGATTATCCTCAGCGGCCCCGCGAGGAAAACGAGGAAAAAACAGGATGGAGATCCGCCCATGAATCAGCTGCGCGCATGCCTTTCGGTGAGCGGCGCTCTCTTGCTCGCCGGTCTGTTTTCTGCCCCGCCCGCGCACGCCCAGGACGATGCCCGGCAGGCCACCCCGCCGCCCGGCAAGGCGCTGGTGTTCGTTTTTCGCAGCGAGCGTGAGCCGGTAGCCGCGCGGGTGCCGGTGCTCGTGAATCTGGAGCCCGTCGGCGAGCTGGAAAACGGCACCTTCACAACCGCGACCGTCAGTCCGGGAAGGACTCACCTGCGTGTCGGCGATCGCGTGCTGACCATAATCTCGCTCGAGGCCGCGGCCGACCAGAGCTATTTCGTGTGGGTTGAGGCCCTCGCCGGCCTGACGCCGGTGCGAACAGAGGTGCGTGTGGTGAGCGAATCCGAGGGTCGCCGCTCGATCGCGCAAAGCCGCTTCGTCGAGGTCGCGCCGGCGACGAGGGCCGTCGCGCCGCGCTCCCAGCAGCCGATCTACGCCGCCAAGCCTGCTGCAACGCAACCGGCAGCTGCCCGGACGATACCCGCCTCCACAGAGTCGGGCCGCGACTGGGACTTTGCGCTCATCGCGAACGGGGGTACGTTCAAATTGGCCAATGGCAACCAGGTGATCGCCGGCCTCGCAAGTACCTACGATACGACTTCCAATCCCGTATTCGGTGTTGAGGCCGAGTGGCGCAGCAAGACGGGCATTGCCGTGGGCGGCGAGGTCTTTTATTACAAGAATGATCTGGTCGCGACCGGAACCATTCTCAGTGGCCAGCAGGAAGTGCTCGCATTAATGGTGAACGGAAAGTATTACTTCCGCGCGGCAAGCTGGTTCTATCCTTTCGTGGGCGCCGGTATCGGTTCCGCCACTGCCACCTATAGTGGTGACATCACGGGGACGGGGACAGGTCTGGCTTATCAGGGCCTGGCGGGCGCGGAATTCCGCTTCGAGCACGTCGGTCTCTATGTGCAGTACAAGCGTCTTTCCTCCACCACCGGGAGTTCCGGCAAAGAGGTGAAGGTCGGCGGCAGCGGTATTCTTGCCGGAGTAAGTATCATCTTCTGAGGCGCGAGCGCAGCGCGCCGACGCGCCCGGCGCCGACGATGGTGATTCCCAGTGCGCTCCGTCATCGCGCCATTACTCCGGCTTGATGCCGGCTTCGCGCACGAGCCGGCCTTTCTTTTCAAATTCCGCCCTGACGTGCTCGGTGAACTCCTCGGGCGATGCGCTCGCTTTGAGCTCGACGCCGCGCTCGAGGAAACGGTTGCGCAGGTCCGGCGCGCGCACGGCGCTATTGACTGCTTCGTTCAGGCGCGCCAGGATCTCGCGCGGCGTTCCCGCCGGGGCCATGAGGCCGTTGAAGGTGATATCTTCGTAGCCCGGCACGCCCGACTCGTCCACCGTGGGCACATCGGGAAGGAGCGGCGAGCGCTTCAGGCTCGTGACGGCCAGCGCCCGCAATTTTCCCGCCTTGATGTGAGACGCCGAAGTGCTCACCTGGTCGTACATCATCATGACTTGACCGCTGATCACGTCGACCAGCGCCTGCGAATTGCCCTTGTAAGGGACGTGCAGCATTTTCACCCCCGCCTGGCGGTTGAAGAGCTCGGCCGCCATATGGCCGGTGGAGCCGTTTCCCGCGGACGCGTAGGAAATCTCACCCGGCCGCGCTTTGGCAAGCGCGATCAGCTCCTTTACCGACTGCGCGGGCAGCGCGGGATTCGCGACCAGCACCTGCGGCACAAGGCAGGTGAGCGTGACACCGGCAAAGTCCTTCAGCGGATCGTAGCCGGGGTTCGCCACGATCAGGGGCACGGTGGCGAAGGTGTTGGCCATCGCGAGCAGCGTATAGCCGTCCGCGGCCGACTTCGCGACGAACTGCGTGCCCACGAGGCTCGACGCGCCGGGCCGGTTCTCGACGAGGACCGGCTGGCCGAATCCCCTCGCGATCTGCTCCGCGATCGTGCGCGCGACGATATCCACGTTGCCGCCCGCCGCGAGCGGAACGATGATCCGGATCGCGCGGTTGGGATAATCGGCCGCACTCTGGCCGGGCGCGGCGGCCGAAAAACCTGCCGCAAGAACCACCGCAGAAAAAATGCGGGCGAATTTCATCGTGGTTCTAATCGCTCCGCCGGCGCGCCGGAATCCCGTCTAGGGAGCAGCGTACCTGACCAGAATGCGCGCGACGCGGGACTTCTCGCCCCAGTGCACGAATCCCTGGCAGATCTGCCTGGTCGCTTCGATGTCCGGCCGTTCGAACGATTTTTTCACAAAGCGGGCCTGGCCCGCGTCCTGCCCGCGCTGCACGCGGCTCTCCGGCCAGGGTTCGTGCGAATCCTCAAAGCGCGTGTAAAGCAGCAGCTCGGTGACGGTTGCCTTTGCCGGGATCCTCGCGCATACGGCGACGCGCATCGCGCTCTGCTCGCTGCAAGGCTGCCTGGTTCCGGACGGCCGGGGTCCGGACGGCAGGGTACTTTGCGGCTTGCACGGACCGACCACGATACTTGCCGCAGCGCCTTCCTCGCCCCGGTGCGAGGCTTCGGTGCGGCGTACGCCGGTTTCGATCTGCTCGCGCTCGGTCAGCCGGGCCTGCTCCAGCCGAGCCGCGCTCGCGCTGATCTCGGTGAGCTTGGCCTGCAGATCGGCGCGCAGCGCGTCCCGGTCGGCGCGCAGCGTATCCCGGTCGCCTTCGCGCAATGAAACGAAATATTGCGAAAGAGCAAAGCCGCCCGCGGCCGCCGCGATCATCAGAACCATGACGGCGAACACCGGTCCGCGCCGCGTTTTCTTCGAGATGGGCTGTCCGCGTTCGCGCTCTCTCAACTCTCTCTTCCAGGAAATACGAAGCTGGACGAGCGTGGCCAGCACCGTGGCGGTGGCGCCGATGATCGCGGCGTAAAGGGGCTCGGAGAAGTTCATGAAAAGGGCCAATGATACGAGATCGCGCCCGGGAAGAAAATGAGCAGGCCCGGAACGCCGTGAACTGCGTCACGCCGCGCGGGGGCGCGCCGCGCCCCGGGCCCCGGCCGCGCGAATCTCCGGATCGGACGCGGTGGGCGTAATCGTGAAAGAATAGCCGGGGCGAATCCCGACCGGTTCGCAGCCTGTAAGGAATATATTCGCCAGGGAGGGGAATGGATTCTCAGGGTCCCGTCGGCTCGCTGCTGGCCCGGATGGCTGAACGACTCAATGCGTTCTGGGTCCGCTGGGGCCTTGCGCTCATCGGGTTCACCTTCTTTCTGGCGGTCGCCCTGGCCGGCAGCGCCGTCCTCAATCTCGAGACGAACCGCCTCGATGCGCGGCAAAGAGTCGAGCTGGTCTCCTTCGGGTCGCTGCTGCAGGCGCGCTTGAACCGCGAACTGAGCGGCGTGCTGTTCCTCGCCAGCGGACTGAGCAGCTACCTCGCCGTGCGCGAGGGGAAGCTGAACAGAAGCGAGGTAGAGGCGATCCTGGCGAGGCTCTACGCAGAGGCGCGTCACGTCCGATATTTCGGCATTGTGGTCGGCTACAGGCAGACCTACGTTTATCCGGTCAAGGGCAATGAACGGGCGATCGGTCTGTACTATCCCGATGTGCCGTCCCAGTGGCCTTACGTCAAGCGCGCGAGCGAAAGCGGCAAGCCGGTTCTCGCCGGCCCGCTGCAGGTCGTCCAGGGAGGACGCGTCCTGATCTACCGCGTTCCCGTATCGATTCGCGGAAAATACTGGGGCATGTTCTCAACCATCATCGATGCCAACCATCTGTTCGCCGACACGTTCGGGGAAGCGTCATCGGAGAACGTGGCGCTGGCCGTGCGGGGCAAGGACGGGCTCGGCATGAAAGGCGAGGTATTTTGGGGTGAACCCCGGTTGTTCGAACGAAGCGACGTCGAGCTGATCGACGTCGAAGTGCCCGACGGAAAATGGATCATCGCGCTGCAGGCAAAATCCCTGCCCGGGGAGGACAGCGGGCTTCTGCGCTTGCGCATCCTGATATGGGTGGTCGCGGCCTTTCTGGGCTGGGGCATTTACGCGCTGCTTGCCCAGCGCGCCCGGCTTGCGCGCCTCGCGCTGTTCGATCAGCTTACGGGATTGCCCAACCGAAGCCTGATCGAGGACCGGTTGAGCCGCGCGATTTCCGTTCAGCGCCGCAACCCGTCCACCTTGTCCGCGCTCCTGTTTGTCGATCTCGACGGATTCAAGAGCATCAACGACCTATATGGGCATCGGGCCGGGGACGCGGTCCTGCATGGCGTGGCAACGCGCGCGCAGCACGCAGTGCGCGACATCGACAGCGTGGGCCGGTGGGGAGGCGACGAATTGATTGTGGTGCTGGAGAACGCGGACCGCCGGACAGTCCCCGAGCTGATCGAGCGCGTTCGCGAGGCGGTGGAAACTCCGATCGAGTTCGCCGGGCAATCCCTCAAAGTCGGCGCCTCGATCGGATCGGCCATCGTGCCCGATGACGGCGAATCGGCCGGCGATCTCATCCGGCTCGCAGACCGCCGGATGTATGAAGACAAGCAGAACAGGAAACGGTTTACCCGCGAGGAAGGCTGACGGCCCGCACCAGCCCCTACAATGGCCCGCCCGGCAAAGCCCAGGACCCAATCCGGAATCAAGCGCGCCCCGGCGAAACGCACGCCGCGCAAGGCGGCGGCAAAATCGCGCGGGCTCATGCCCGGTGAGTGCCGGCTCGAATCGCTCTCGGGCGCGGCCGCAGAAGTCCGCGGCCGGGTGGAAAAGGAGGGCGGCATCGTGCTGGGCTGCTACAACGATCCACTGGGCAGGAACCCGCTACTTTTCGCGATCCTTCCCATCGACCGCATCGAGCCGACGCCCTTTCAGCGCGATCTGTCGGAGGTCCACCATCGACGGCTCGCCGACGTCCTTCACCGCACGGGAATGTTTCTCGACCCCGTGATCGCGGTCACGGCGCCGAACGAAGGCTTCTGGACGCCGAACGGCCGGCACCGGCTCGAAGCGATGCGCAGGCTCGGGGCGCGCTCGATCACGGCGCTCATCGTCCCGAAGCGCGAGATCGCCTGGCAGATTCTCGCGCTCAACACCGAAAAGGCGCACAACCTGCGCGAGAAGGCGCTCGAAGTGATCCGCATCGTCCGCGGCCTGATCGAGGAGGACGCGAAGCGCCCCGAATCGGGCTTCGCCTTCTACCTGGAGCAAGCCTCGCTCGTGACGCTCGGCCTCTGCTACGAAAAGAACGGCAAGTTCGCCGGCGGCGCCTACAACCCGATCGTGCGCCGGCTGGAAGCTTTCTCGGACGAGCCTCTGTCCAAGGCCATCGCGGTCCACGAAAAGCACGCCGGCATGCTGATGGAGCTCGATGCGCGCGTCGCCGAAGTCATGGCGAAGCTGAAACAGCGCGGCTTCGTCAGCCCCTACCTGCGCGCCTTCGTCGTCGCGCGCATCAACCCGCTGCGCTGGATCCAGGGCGAGCCGCCGCCACTGGAGGAAGTCCTCAAGACCATGCGCGAGCGCGCGGCGAAATTCAACACCGAAAAGATCAAGCAGGAAGACCTGGCCACTGCGGCCGGCGCGGCGGACGAGCCGGAATGAACATCAGAAAGTCATCCTGCCCGTTGCACGGCTCTGTCTTGCTGGCCAGTCCGAAAAGGCGCATCCTGATGCCCGAAAAAAGTCAGGTCATTCCGATACAGGAGGACGTTCATGGCAAAGCTCAACATCAACGGCAGGACCCGTGACGTGCAGGTGGAGGCCGACACGCCACTGCTGTGGGTCATCCGCGAGCAGGTCGGCCTCACCGGCACGAAATATGGCTGCGGCGTCGCGCAGTGCGGCGCCTGCTCCGTGCACTTGAACGGCGAGGTGGTGCGCTCCTGCTCCATCCCGGTCGGGCGCGTGAAAGCCAGCGACAAGATCGTCACCATCGAAGGCCTGTCGGCCACCAGTTCGAACCCCGTGCAGAAGGCCTGGGCGGCGCTCGACGTGCCGCAGTGCGGCTATTGCCAGTCGGGGCAGATCATGGCGGCCACGGCGCTGCTGAAGAAAAACCCCCAGCCGACCGATGCCGACATCGACGAAGCGATGACCAATATCTGCCGCTGCGGCACTTATCAGCGCATCCGGGCCGCCGTGCACATGGCGGCCGCGCAGGTTAGATCCGACGGCAAGTCCAAAGTCTAGGGGGCTACCATGAAAAAGCAGAACCTCAGCCGGATCGAAAAAGCGGCCACCAATCTTTCGCGCCGCAAGTTCATCGTCGGCACCGCAGCCGCGGGCGGCGGGCTGGCGCTCGGATTTCACCTGCCGTTTATAGCAGCGGCCGAGGCCGCGGCCAGCGCAGGCACCGAGCTCAATATCTGGGTCGTCGTCAAGCCCGACAACACCTGCGTGATCCGCATCGCGCGCTCGGAGATGGGGCAGGGCACGCTCACCGGTCTTGCTCAGCTCGTTGCCGAAGAGCTCGAGTGCGATTGGAAGAAAGTGGCCACGGAGACGGTAACCCCGGGCCGCAGCCTCGCCCGCAAACGCATCTGGGGCGACATGTCGACCGGTGGCAGCCGCGGCATCCGCGCCTCGCAGGACTATGTCCGCCGCGCCGGCGCCACCGCGCGCATCATGCTGCTGCAGGCGGCGGCGGATCAGTGGAAGGTGCCGCTCGGCGAGCTCACCGTCACCGACGGCGTCATCACGCATGCGGCCTCGAAGCGCTCGACTACTTATGGCAAGGTTTCCGTGGCGGCGGGCAAGCTGACCGCGCCGGATCCGAAGAGCATCAAGCTCAAGGATCCGAAGGACTGGAAGATCGCCGGCAAGCCGATGAAGCGGCTGGACACGGCCGACAAGCTCAACGGCAGCAAGGTCTACGCGATCGACATCAAGCTGCCGGGCATGCTGCACGCGGCGGTCAAGGCTTGCCCGGTGTTCGGCGGCAAGCTCGTGAGCTACGACGAGGCCAAGGTTTCGGGCCGGCCCGGAGTGCGCCGCGCCGTGAAGGTCAGCGACACGGCCGTCGCCGTCGTCGCCGATACCTGGTGGCACGCGAAGACCGCGCTCGAAGCGCTGCCGATTGTCTGGGATGAAGGCGCCGGCGCGACGCAATCGAGCGCGACGATCGCGGAGCGCTTGAAGGAGGGTCTGACGGCGACGGACGCGTACGCCGGACGCAATGAAGGCGACGCGCTCAAGGTCATCGCGGGCGCCGCGAAAAAAGTTGAAGCGGTCTACAGCACGCCGTTTCTTTCCCACGCGACCATGGAGCCGATGAACTGCACGGCCAAAGTTTCGGCGGACGGGGTCGAGGTGTGGGTGCCGACCCAGAGCGCGGAGGCTTCGCTCGCCGCCGCGACCGAGGAGGCGGGATTGCCGCTCGAGAAAGGCGAGGTCCACCGGCACGACCTCGGCGGCGGCTTCGGCCGGCGCGGCGGTACTCAGGATTACACGCGCCAGGCCGTCGCCATCGCCAGGCAGTTTCCGGGCGTCCCGGTCAAGCTGATCTGGAGCCGCGAGGAGGATCAGGCGCACGACTTCTACCGGCCGATCTCGCAGTGCAAGCTGACGGCCGGCCTCGATGAGGGCGGCAAGCTCCTCGCGCTGCACGTACGCCTGTCCGGCCAGTCGATCAATGCGACGCTGAATCCGCCGGCAGCCAAGGGCGGCGCCGACGAACGCCAGCTCCAGGGGTGGTGGGAAAAACCCGGCGATGCGCAGCTCGGCTACAGCGTCCCGAACCTGCTCATCGAATACGCGATGCGCAATACGCACGTGCCGGTCGGCCCCTGGCGCGGCGTCAACACCAACCAGAACGGCGTGTACATGGAATGTTTCATCGAGGAAGTGGCCCGGGCCGCCGGCGCCGACTCGCTCGAATTCCGCCGCGCCCTCATGAGCAAGCATCCGAAGCATCTCGCCGTCCTGAACGCCGCGGCGGAGAAGGCCGATTGGGGCAAGCCGCTGCCTGCCGGCGTGCATCGCGGCATCGCGCAGTTCATGGGCTATGGCAGCTACTCGGCGGCCGTCGCCGAGGTCTCGGTGAACGGCGAGGGCAAGCTCAAGGTCCATCGCATGGTGCTGGCGCTCGATTGCGGCCATACGGTCAATCCCGGCCAGATCGCAGCGCAAATCGAAGGCTCGGTGGCCTATGGTCTGTCCGCCGCGCTCTATGGCGAGGTTACGGTCCAGAACGGGCGCATGGCGGAGCTCAACTTCCACAACTACCGGATCCTGCGCCTCGCTGAAATGCCGAAGATCGAGACGGTTCTCGTGCCGTCCTACGACTTCTGGGGCGGAGTCGGCGAGCCGACCATCTGCGTGGTGATACCTTCGGTTCTCAACGCCATCCACGCGGCAACCGGCAAGCCGGTGCGCAGCCTGCCGCTGAAGAACATCAGGCTCGTGTAAAACGGCACGGAACTACGCCGGTCGCGGCCGCACGTCGCGCGCGCCGGCGTGATTTTCCAGGCGCTGCATTACTGCGGCGTTGCTTCGGCACGAACGCGGCGTAGTGCATGAGAAGCTCGGTGGAACTGCCGCGCTCGCCGAGCTCGCTGATCTACTGCGCGAAATGACTGTGGCCGGCTCTGAGCGTTCCGCAAAAGACGATGGCCGACCCACAAGACCGGGGCCAGCACACCGCAGAGGATCCCGGCCTTGAGCAGGCCGCGCCTTTCCGGGCCGGACGCGTCCTCGTGCCGTGTGCCGTTCATCAATCCAGCTTCGCTCCGCTCTCCTTGACGAGCTTCGCCCATTTGGCGAGGTCGGCGAGCATGAAGAGACGGAAGTCCTCGGGCGTGGTGCCGGCCGGCTCCGAGCCGTCCGCCACGATACGCTCGCGTATGTCGGGCCGGTTGAGGATCTTGACGAGCTCGTCGTGCAGCCGCGTGACGATGGGCCTGGGCATCCCGGCGGGACCGACTATGCCGTACCAGCCCACGACTTCGAAGCCCGGCAGCACTTCCGCCATGGCCGGGAGCTCGGGCAGGACCGCGAGGCGCTTGGGCGCGGTGACCGCGAGCCCGCGCAGCTTCCCGGACCGCGCCAGGGTTTGCGCCGCCTGAATGCCGGCGAAATTGAAGTGGTATTGCCCGGCGAGCAGGTCCATCAGCGCCGGCCCCGAGCCCTTGTACGGGATGTGCTCGGCCTTCACGCCGGTCATCAGCTTGAAGAGCTCGCCCGCGAGATGCCCGCCGGTGCCGTTGCCGGCCGAACCGTAATTGAGCGGCCCCTTGAAGTTCTTGGTCCAGTCCATGAATTCCTTGAGGTTCGTCACCGGCGTCGCCGGGTTCACCACCAGCATCAACCCGGCGGTCGTGAGCTGCGTGATCGGCGTGAAACTGTTCACCGGGTGATAGGGCAACTTCGGATTCAGCGCCGCGTTCACCGTGTGCTGGTGATAGGCGAGGAGCAGCGTGTAGCCGTCGGGCGGCGCGTTCGCCGTCAACTCCCCGGCGATCACGCCCGATGCGCTCGCGCGGTTGTCCACCAGCACCGGCTGCTTGAGCACGTCGCTCAACTGCGCACCGAACACCCGCGCGAGAATATCGGACGTGCCGCCCGCCGCCGCCGCCGTGATCAGGCGGATCGGGCGGGTGGGGTAGTCCTGCTGCGCTTGGGCCGGAGCGGCGAGGGCGAGGCCGAGCGGTAGGAGGAGTGCGCTGAAGGCACGGGAAAGCGAAGGGCGGGATTTCATGGCGCTTGTCCTCGGTTGGAGCAGACACTGGGTCCAATGATGGACTCCTTCTGATACCGGCTCAACGCCGGCCGCCGGGGCGCGCAGCGCAGAGGGAACCCGAAAGCGCAGCTTTTTGGGCGGGTCCGGTTGAGCGCCGTGTCCGGCTCTCAACGACGGGTGTTGGCGGCAGCCTCGCGGACGACGAGAACGAGCCCAACTATCAAAATAACAAGTGCAAGTATAGGAGCCCAAGCCATTAGAGATTCTCCAATTCACTTATTTTACTATCGCTTTGATACACTGCCCGATCAATGAACCGACAGCTCGTCAGTCCGATGATGCCGTCCTGGATCGAAAGAATGACACCGGGTTGTTGGTATCGCATTTCGGGAGATCGTCCTGATCTCGATTTACGGCCGACGCCGCGCGGCACTCGCTATCTGTGCGACACCGACCCCGCTGGCGATCGAACTCTGAATCCTCCCATCAGTTTCAAAGAACGTCTACGCCGGCTGCTGGGGCGGCGACCCTATTCACCTTGGCAAGGACAATGTGGTTTCCCGGCGATTACCGAAGCGTGGAACGGCGCGGTGTTCGCGTCTCGCTTCGGCGCGAGCGGTTCGATGATTATCTTTGGCGGCGGCCACGATGACTATTTCGGCTCAAGCGTGCACGCGTTCGATATTGCCGCGCGTCAATGGTCGCGTATCTCTGACGGCTACGTTTCCGGCAGCGCGAATGAGTACGGCGAGGGTGCGGCTTATCCCAACGCCGTATATCCGGATAGCTCGCCTTTGCCGCCACATACTTACGCTTACGTGCAATACGACCCGGTGGGCAATGACTATTTGCTGTTCAAAGGCCAAACCGAATTAGGACCGAACGTAAAAGCGACTCCGATTCCGCACATGCTCAATCTGGATTCGCTGACGTGGCGCAGAGGGCCGAAACATCCCTCGGCGATCCTGGGATCGGGCGGCTGGACGACGTGGGATGCAACGCGACGAATCCTGTGGGGCCATTCGGGCGACAGCGGCAATGGTTTTACCGGTTTTTGCCCGGACGGCGACAACAGCGATGGAACGTTTGGTTCATGGACGACGCTCTATCCAAAAAAGATCCGGACGGCGGATCATAATGCGATGGCGTTCGATCCCGTGCGGGATATTGTCGCGGTGATCGCAGGCGCAATTAATACGCTTTATGCCATCGACCCGAGAGCCCCGGACCGGGAGATCGTGCGGCTTTCCTCTTCTGGAGACCCGCCGAAGATTTCGGAATACGCCGCGCTGGAGTACGCACCTAACCGTGAGCGATTTGTTTATTACTCTGCGAACGATGGACCGCACATCTATTCGATTGCGGCCCCGGCAGGCTCCAAATGGCCAGACCTGACGGCCGGAGTTTGGAACTGGGATAAATTTCTCAACGAACGAAACAACCTGGATCCGGTCGCACATGCTCACGCGATCTCAAATTGCGCCGTGAATAGATCTCACACTTTTGGGCGCTTTCGAGTCGCTACGTACGGAACCATCGACGTAGCCATTTTGGTGCGGCACATGGACACGCCTGTTTACGCCATGAGGTTAAATTAACGAAATGTACTGGAATGGATCTTGATCCGGTAGTCCCGCTCCGCTGCTTCGACAGATACGTAACCACGCGGCAGGTCGCGCTCGACGAGCTCCCGCGGCCGTTCCGACTGCGCTCCGTAATCTCCTCCGCCGCCGGTTTCGACGATGATCGAATCGCCGGGCCCGAGCGGCCGAGCGCCATAAGCGAGACAAATGCACAAGATTTGAAACGTTTTGGCAAGAATACGAAAGACAACCTCGGCTCTATGTCATTAGCATTCGATGCGGTCCTATCCCTTCAGGCGCGATCTCAAGCTGTTTCCGAAATGAGGAGTGAAACGTGAAAATGCAACGATCGCTGCTTCTCGCGCTCGGCGCGATCCTGTTCGCACCGATTACGGCGTTGGCGCTGCCGACCTGCACGGAGCTCAGGGACAACCCCGCGTACGGCTTGGCGGGACGCCCGGACGTCCTCAATCTCACGGCAAGCCTGACGACCACCGGAGCCAACGCCCGCTGCGAGATCAATTTCATCTATTCGTCGCGGGGCGGGCCGGAATTTGGTTACGACGAAGGCGAGAAGCAACGCGTGGCCATACGGATTGGGCTGCCCCGCAACAGCCTCGATGGCGGCACGGGCGGCGTCGAGGGCGCCTGGAATGGACGCACGCGTGCGCTTGGCGGCGGGGGCTGCGTCGGCTCGGTCGGTGCGGTCACTTCAGCCACCAGCACGGGATACGCAGGCTCCTCGACCGATTCCGGTCACGTCGGCGGCGACTGTCTGTTCGCCCTGCAGCCCACTCCCACCCGGTTGAACGTCGGCAGGCTTAATGACTTCATCGTCGACAGCCTCCTCGCCCAGGTGCGCTGGTCCAAGGTCATCGCCGAGACCTATTACGGGCTGGTGCCGGCGCGCAATTACTGGGATGGCTGCTCGACTGGCGGGCGCCAGGGCTTCGCGCTCGCGCAGAAATATCCGGAAGAGCTGGACGGCTGGCTCGTCGGCGCGCCGGGCGTCAATTACGGGCGCTTTCGCCTCGCACAACTCTGGGGACCGATCGCGATGAAGGATCTCGCGGGCGGGCCGATCTCCTCAGCCAAGACCAACCAGGCCACCGCCTCGGCGACCGCCGCCTGCGATGCTGCTGACGGCGTGATCGACGGCATCATCAACGAGCCGCGCAGCTGCAAGTTCAGCGCCAAAGCCAACGTCTGCGGCGAGCCGGGCGCGCCGGCGACCAACTGCCTGACGCCGCAGGAGGCTGCCGCGATCGACCTGATCTGGGACGGGCCGCGCAATACCTACGGCAAGCAGGTCTTTCCGGGACTGTCGCGCGGCGCGCAGATCAGCGCGCTGAGCGGCACCACGCCTTCGCAGACCGCGACCAGCCAGCTGCAGTGGAACCACTCGGATGCGAGCGTCGACTGGCACACGCTGACGCTGGCAGACTACGGCAGCGAAGCGCAGCTCGGCTCCAATACGACCGGCGACATCATCAACACGAACGACGTACGGCTCGAGCGCGTGAGGAATGCCGGCAAGAAAATCCTCATGTGGCAGGGCACCGCCGACCAGCTGATCACCGACGCGAACTCGGTGGACTACTACATCCGCGTGGCCGCGTACTTCGGCAAGGGCACACCGGATTTCGGCGTGCTGCAGCCGTGGTTCCGCTACTTCCGGGCGCCCGGGGTCGCGCATTGCGGCGGCGGCAGCGGACCGCAGCCGCAAGCGCTGTTCGAGACGATGGTGAACTGGGTGGAGAATCGCGTCGCGCCAGAAACAATCCTCGCCTCGGGCGGCGGCCGCACGCGCCCGCTGTGCCCGTTCCCGCAAACCGCCGTCTACAACGGCTCTGGCAACCCGAATCTGGCCAGCAGCTTTACCTGCGGCGGGAACGTGCAGACGAAGGACAACGTCTGCCAGGCCATCGTCACCAAGTACAAGCACGAGAGCGAAGACGACCTTCAGGCTTACGGCAAGTACAATCCCGCCGCTTGCAACGAGAACTCGAAAGTGCCGCTCGACGGCCAGCCCGGCACGCATGCCGTGGTCGCCGTGGACTACGCGGCTGACCCGGACGGCATCGACCGCAACGTCAATACCGACAGCAACGAGTGAGGAGCACGACCATGCAACGACGACTGATTGCGTCTTCCGGGATCGCGCTCGGCGCGATGCTGTTAGCACCGGCAACCGCGTTGGCGCAGATGAGCTGCACGAACCTCGGCGCTTATCTGGCAGCACAGCCGCCTGTGGCTCAGGTCAACGCCACGACGCCTCTGACCACGCTGACATCGACCGGAACGAGCCCCCGCTGCGAGGCCAACTTCATCTATTCCACGCGCGGCGGCACGGCCGACGGCTACGCTGAGGGCCAGAACCAGCGCATCGTGCTTCGCATCGGCTTGCCACGCAACAGCATCGACGGCGGCACGGGAGGCGTGCAGGGCGCCTGGAACGGCAAAGTGCAGAATCTCGGCGGCGGCGGCCTGGTCGGCAATGTCGGCGGGGTCACCGCCGCGACCAATGCCGGCTATGTTGGCTCGTCGACCGACTCAGGTCACCCGTCTTCGGAGAACCCCAACTTCGCAGTCGTGCAGGCGACGCATACCCTGAATTACGGCAGGCTCGACGACTTCCTCATCGAAAGCCTGCGCCAGCAGTACCAATGGGCACTCGGGCTCGGCAAGACCTATTACGGCATGCCCGCCACGCGCAATTACTGGAACGGCTGCTCGACCGGCGGCCGCCAAGGGCTTTCGCTCGCGTTGAACCACGGCGCAGACTTTGATGGCTTCCTCGTCGGCGCGCCGGCCAACTACAACACGCGCCTGCAGGTCATGACGCTGTGGCCCTGGTGGGTCAACAAGGACATCGCGAACAATTCCGTCACCAGCGCCAAGTTCGCCGCCGCCAACGCCTCGGCGATCGCGGCTTGCGACGCCATTGACGGCGTGGTGGACGGCATTCTCGGCGATCCGCGCAAGTGCACTTTCGATGCCAACGCCAACGTCTGCGGCCAGCCCGGCGCGCCGGCGACCAATTGCCTAACGCCGCAGGAAGCGCAGGCGATCAATATGATGTGGGACGGGGCGCGCAACGACAAGGGAACGCGCATCTGGTTCCCGTTCGAGCGCGGCGCGAATGCGAGCGTCTCGTCGAGCGCGACCTGCGGCAACCTCGGCTCGCAATGCTGGGCTCACAGGGACACCACGTTCGACTGGCACCCGCTGCCGCTGTCACAGTTCGACGATGAAACGGAGCTGGCGACCCGGGTGGTCGCTCCCTACAGTGACATCATGAGCACCGCGTTGCAGGCGGCAAGGGACAGGGGCGCGAAGATCCTGATGTACCACGGCGGCGCCGATCCCCTCATTCCGCATCGCCAGTCGATTCACTACTACAACGAGGCGATGGCAACGTTCGGCGGACTCGACCAGTTGACGCCCTGGTTCCGCTTTTTTGTGGCGCCGGGCATGGGCCATTGCAGCGGCGGCGTCGGGCCGCAGCCGCAGAACCTGTTCGGCGTGCTGGTGGACTGGCTCGAAAACGGCAACGCTCCGGACAGCATTCTCTCGACGAACACGAGCGGCGGGGTCGTCACCCGCAGCCGTCCGCTTTGCCCGTGGCCGCAGACCGCGATCTACAACGGCTCGAGCGACCCGAACAACGTGAGCAGCTTCCATTGCGGTGGCAACGTCGAAACCAAGGAAACCGCCTGTCTCGCGCTGATTGCGAAGTTCCAGAAAGAGACCTCGAACGCCTACGACACGTCCGGACGGCGCAATCCGGCGACCTGCAACGAGAACTCGAACGTGCCGCTCGACAAGCTGCTCGATCCCAAGGCGGTGAAGGCGGCGGATATCCCGGCTGACGACGTCGCTGAGCGCGTCGAGGAATAAGGAGGCACCACGCTGAGTCTTCGCCAGAAGGTCGCATTCACGGGCATCGTGCTCCTTGCCTGGGCTGCCGCATCGCCGCGCGGCTACTCTCGCAGGCCTGCGCAGAGGCGCTGCCAGGTGGCAGGCCGGGATTGATCCTCTTCGTTCAGACCTTCGGCGATCTGGTCAACTTCAACCCGCACGTACCCGTGCTCGCCACCGACGGAGCATTCCTGCCCGATGGGCGCTTTGTCACGCTGCCGGCTGTGCCGGGAAGTCTGCTTGGCTAGAGGGCTTTGGGCGTGCGGTGCTGGAGTTTCTGGTCAATAACGACGCACTCTCGGAGGGCTTCGCCGCCGCAGGCTTGGCTGGCGCCATTGCGGCTTCGCGAGCGCACGGTGCGAGTGCCGGCCGAGGATGCCGAAGGGAGAAAGAAACTCGCCGGCACCATGCTGCGCGCCCCGATGTCCCTTGAGAAGATGACCTACGACCCCGCCACGGGCACGCTGAATCTACCGCTCGAAGAGGCCTCTCGGGTTGAAGCGGAACTTCCAAGTGATGCCGGGGGTTCCAGTGGCTGGCGCTGCTGTGCAAGCACCTTCCCGATCGCTACGAACACCTCGTTCGCTACCTCGGCGGGTACTCGAACCGGGCACGCGGCGAGCGGGCAAAGGAAGCATCGCCGCACGCCAGTGCCGCGCTCACCTCGCGCCAGGCGAGTAACCCAGCACCGAGTTCTGCCCGTGCCAAGGCTACGTGGGCGCGGCTGATCCGCAAAGTCTATGAGGCCGATCCCCTGGAATGCCCCCAAAGACGGGGGAGGGACCCTGTCTTCCCTCCCGGGCCGAAGTGTAAAAAGCGGGCCGATGCGCGTCATCGGGCTTGAATCGAGGATCCGGCAGTCATCCGTCGCATCCTCGAGCACCTGGGGCGGTGGGCGCCGCGGGCGATGCGACGCACGCTACACGCTGGCCTGCCAGGACCTCACATGAACGAGTTGCCGCTTAATCGACCTGTACCACCCAAGGCTCCGCCTGCTACTACCAGCTTCGCGCTATGGAACCTGGGTTTTCGCCCGTTTTACCTGCTGGCCAGCATCTTCAGTGCCATCAGCGTGCTGCTTTGGGCAGCGCAGTTCTCAGGCTACCTTCCTTCCGCGTACCTGCAGGGGCCGGTATGGCACGGCCACGAAATGC
>JBGPYQ010000143.1:0-8633 GCA_041493345.1 Gammaproteobacteria bacterium
CTCGCGCTCGCCGTGGTGCTCTACATCTTCATCGTCAACTGGGACTACGTCGGCGGCGCGCGCGGCGCCTACGTGCTGCAGCCCAAAGACGTTCCCTTCGGGCTGCCGCGCTACATCCACCTGATCTACGCGGTGCAGCTGGTGATGGCGGCGTTCGCGCTGGTGGTTGCGCGCACGATCGAGAAATCGACCATGGGCCGGGGCCTGGCCGCGATCCGCGACGACGAGCTCGCCGCCGAATGCTCCGGCGTGCCGACGCTCAAGCTCAAGATTTTCTCGACCATGGTGAGTTGCGCGCTGATGGGCATGGCGGGAACCACCTTTCCCTATTACCTCTCGTACATCGAGCCGAGCTCGGCGTTCAGCCTCTCGTACGCCGTGAACAGCATCGCCATGCCGCTCATCGGCGGCATGATGAGCTGGATCGGGCCGCTCATCGGCGCGCTGCTGCTCGGCACGGTGCAGCAGCTGGTCCAGGTCACGATCTCCTCGGCGTGGAACCTGCTTATCGTCGGCGTGGTGCTCGTGGTCTTCGTGACCCTCGCCCCGAACGGGATCATGGGTTGGGTCGACGCCTGGCGGCGGCGGAAGAGGCGCTGATGTCCGGTATGCTGCTTGAAGTCTCGGGAGTCACGAAACGCTTCGGCGGCTTCACCGCGCTGGACGGCGTCGATCTCGCGGTGCGGCCCGGCGAGCGGATCGGGCTGATCGGGCCCAACGGATCGGGCAAGAGCACGCTGGTGAACTGCATCTGCGGCACGCTGCGCAACGACGAAGGCAGCATCCGCTTCGAGGGCCGCGAGATCGGCGCGCAGCCCGCGCACCGGCGCATCCGCCTCGGGCTTGCGCGCAGCTTCCAGATCCCCAAGCCCTTCGCCAGCATGTCGGTGCTCGACAACCTGCGCATCCCGCTCCTTTACGCCGCCGGCGCGCGTGCGCACAAGAAGCTCTCGGAACGCGAAGTCGGGGAAGAGGCCATGCGCATCCTCGTAACGGTGGGGCTCGCGCAAAAGGCGCACGCCATGTCCGGCGGGATCACGCAGGTGGAAATGCGCAAGCTCGAGCTCGCGCGCGCCATCGCCGCGAAGCCCAAGCTCCTCATCTCGGATGAGGCGATGGCGGGGCTCTCGGCCTCCGAAGTGGACGAAATCATCGCGCTGCTGGTCGGGCTCAAGGAGCAGGGCATCGCGATCATCATGATCGAGCACATCATGCGCGCGGTGATGAAGTTCTCCGAGCGCATCGCGGTGCTCGTCGCCGGGCGCAAGATCGCCGACGGCGATCCGCAATCGGTGGCCGGCAACTCGGTGGTGGTGAAAGCCTACCTTGGCGAATAGCATACGCGTTGAAGGTCTTTGCGCCGGCTACGGCTCGGTGCAGGTGCTCGACCATATCTCGCTTTGCGTCAACGACGGCGAGACGGTCGCGCTGCTCGGCACCAACGGCAACGGCAAGAGCACGCTCATGAAGTGCATCATGGGCATCGTGCCCGCGAGCGCGGGCAGGATCACCGCCGTGATCGAGGGCGTCGAGCACGAGCTCGCCGGCAAGACCCCCGAGGAGATCGTGGAACTCGGCGTCGCGCTCGTTCCCGAAGGCCGGCGTCTCTTTCCGCGCCTTTCCGTCGAAGAAAACCTGCTGCTCGGGGCCTACCGGCGCACCGCGCGCGCCTTGATCGCGCAAAACCTCGCGTTCTGCTTCGAGACGTTTCCCGTTCTCGCCGAGCGCCACAGGCAGCTCGCCGGCAGCATGAGCGGCGGCGAGCAGCAGATGCTGACGCTCGCCCGCGCGATCATGACCGCGCCGAAGATCCTCCTGATCGACGAGCCTTCCGTGGGCCTCGCGCCCATCCTCGTCATCCACAGCATCGACAAGATCCGCGAGCTGAAGGAGCGCTACCAGCTTACCGTGCTCATGGCCGAGCAGAACTTCACCCAGGCGATCCGCATCGCCGACCGCGGCTACGTGATCGTGCACGGCAGGATCGAGTACGAGGGCGGCTCGCGCGAGGACCTCTCCAACAACGAGCTCATCCACAAGCTCTACCTGGGCTTGTAGCGGGCCGTGAGCCATTCGGTTAAGTTTTAGAGAGTGATCAAACCCTTCCCAACGGGACGAAAATCGATTCTAGAGCGTTTTGTGAGGCTGGCTTTTCCATTGGACCAGTACACAATGCGTTTTTCAACAGCCTGTTAGAGGTCGCGCCCACCCTCTTTCTGAGCCATATGATCGTATGGCTTACCCGCCTGATCCGTGCTAACCTCCGTCAATGGCGAAGGCCCGGTTCGATTGGGACCCGAAGAAGGATCAAAGTAACCGCAAGAAACACTGTGTCTCTTTCGCGCAGGCACAGTTCGCCTTCGTCGATAGACGACGTGTGATCGCGGAAGACCTGTCCCACGGCAGGGGCGAGAAGCGCTACTACTGCTTTGACTGGGTCGGAGAGGGAATTCTTACGGTTCACTTCACCTATCGAGGCAAAGTAATTCGAATATTTGGCGCGGGCTATTGGCGAAAAGGCAAGCGAATCTATGAGCGCGAAAATCAAGTACACCGACGAACCTCTCGGAAACCTTAAGATCGTTCCTGATTTCCTGCCTCGTCCGGAAGACCTCGTCTTCCGCGAAGAGGGGGTTAAGGTCACTATCGCTCTGAGTAAGCGTAGTGTCGAGTTCTTCAAGAGCGAGGCGCGAAGGCACAACACTCAGTACCAACGAATGATCCGGCGGCTGCTCGATGCGTATGCCGAGCATCATTCCGACCGGCCGGAGAGATCGCGAGGACGCACCCTATGACTGACCCCATTTTCCTGTCTCAGCTCGCGGTCTCGCCGCTCTTCATTGCCGCCGCCGCGCTCGGGGTGATCGGCGCAATTCTGGTCCTGGCCGGGCTCGTTGCGTTGTTCGGCTTGCGGCCGTTGCGGTTTGTTTATCGGACGCTTGCGGGCCTTCTTCTGCTTTCGCTCGGCGCGCTCTCCGGCACGATCGCGGTCGGCATCCAGGGCTACCGTGTGCTCGCGCGCGAGGACGTGGCGGCGCGCATGGTGGTGCGGCCCCTGGGTCCACAGCGCTTCACGGCGGTCTTCCGTTTTCCAGACGGCCGCCAGGCGACCTACCTGCTTGCCGGCGACGAAATCTACGTGGACGCGCACATTCTCAAGTGGAATCCGCTCGCGAACGTGCTCGGTCTGCACACCGCCTACGAGCTCGACCGCGTCGGCGGACGCTACCACGTCATCGAGCGCGAGCGCTCCGCAACCCGTACCCTGTACTCGATCGGCCAGAAGAAACCCGTGGATTTATACGGCTTGCGCCAGCGCTACACCTTCCTCGCGCCGCTGCTCGATGCCGACTACGGCTCGGCGGCATTCGTGCCGGTAACCGAGTCCGCCGAACTCGAGTTGCGCGTCTCCACGACCGGACTCCTCATCCGGCCGGCGAACGCTGCCGCGAAGGGTAGCTGAGCGAGGTTTTAGCGCACTTTACCCAACGCGCGCAGCACCGTCTCGGGCGTCATCGGCTGGCTTGTCACTGTCGCGCCGAGAGGGCGCAGCGCATCGTTGACCGCGTTCATCACCGCGGCAGGCGCGCCCGCGGTTCCGGCTTCACCGGCGCCCTTGGCGCCGAGCATCGAAGTTTTGGTGGGTGTTTCCACGTGGGCGGTCACGATGTCGGGCATCTCCGCCGCCATCGGCACGAGATAGTCGGCCAGGGTGCAGTTCAGCAGTTGCCCGCGCTCGTCGTAGAGGCAGTGCTCGAAGAGCGCGCCGCCGATGCCCTGCACGATGCCGCCGCGCGCCTGCTCGTCCACGAGCTTCGGATTGACAATGCGGCCGCAGTCGTCCACGCACCACATCTTCAGGAGCTTGACGAAGCCCGTGTTGGTGTCCACTTCGAGCAGGCAGCCTTGCGCGCCGTTGGTGAACACGAACGGATAATCCTTGACGCGGAAGTGGCGCGTTACCACGAGTTCCGGCTGGAAATCGACCGGCAGCTCGTTGCCCCGGTAATAGACGATACGCGCGAGCTCCGCGAGCGTGATGCCTTCCTCGGTGCCCTTCTTCACCACCTTGCCGTCGATGATGTCGAGCTCCGCGACCGGTTTTTTCAGGATCACCGCGCCGACTTCCAGAATGTTGTTCTTCAGCGCGAGCCCCGCCTGAAGCACCGCCTCGCCGCCGATGCCGGTCGCGCGCGAGGCCCAGGTGCCGCCGCCGTAAGGCACCTTGTCGGTGTCGCCGGTGAGCACCTTGACGCAGCTCATCTGCACGCCGAGCGCGGTCGCGGCGATCTGCGCGATGATGGTCTCGGTGCCCTGGCCCTGCTCGGTGATGCCGCTGGCGGCGATGATCGCGCCCGAGGCGTCCAGCTTGATCGTGCAGCCGTCCTGCGCGGCGATGCGCGCGCCGCCCACGCCGTAGAACATCGGGCTCGGGTTGGTGACTTCGATGAAGCATGAGAGCCCGATGCCGCGATGCACGCCTTTCTTGCGCAGCTCGGCCTGTTCCCCGCGCAGAGCGTCGTAATTCATCAGCTCGAGCAGCTTCGCAAAGCACTTATGATGCGAGAGCGCTTCGAACCTCATGCCCGAGGGCGACTTGTACGGATAGGCGTCGTCGGCGATGAGATTGCGCTTGCGCATCTCGGCCGGATCGAGTCCCAGCTTCGCGGCGGCCTGATCGACGATGTGCTCGGCCACGGCGATGGCGATGGGATGCCCGACGGCGCGGTACTGGCACATCATGTTCTTGTTCTGGAACACCACCGTGCCCTTGGCGCGGTACTGGAGATGCTTGTACGGGCCGCCGGTGAGATTGAGCACCTGGTTGCATTCCACGCCCGATGAGCGCGGGAACATCGAGTACGGCCCGATTCCGGTGAGATCGTCGATCTCGAGCGCGAGAATATTGCCGTCGCGATCGACCGCGAGCCGCGTCTTCACGCGGTGGTCGCGCGCGTGGATGTCCGAGAGGAAAGACTCGAAGCGGTCGGCGGCGAACTTAACCGGCCGCGAGAGCATGATCGACAGCGCGCAGGCCGCCATCTCGTCGCCATAGGTGTGGATCTTGATGCCGAACGAGCCGCCCACGTCGCGGCAAACGAGGCGCACGCGGTGCTCGTCGAGCGACAGCCTGCTCGCGAGGATGCCCTGCATCATGTGCGGCGACTGGCCCGAGTGGTAAACGGTCAGGCTTTCCTCGGCGCGGTTGTAGTCGGCGAGAATGGCGCGCGGCTCGAGCGTGACGCCGGTGTGGCGCCCGATGCGCACCGTGTCCTCGACGACGAGGTGCGCTTTCCTGAACGCTTCGTCCACGCCGCCCGTGTCGAGCGTGCGCTGGAAGCACAGGTTGTTGCCGAATTCCTTGTGGATCACCGGTTCGCCGGCCTCCAGCGCGCGCTCCATGTCGAGCGCGGCGGGCAATTCTTCCCAGGTGATCTCGATGGCTTCGGCGGCGTCCTCGGCCTCGGCGCGAGTCCCGGCGACCACGGCCACGACCGGCTCGCCCTGCCAGCGCGCCACGTCCATCGCAAGCGGATACTGCGGCGGCGAGCGCATGCCGGCCAGGTGCGTGAGCACGCCCACGTAGGGCTTGCACACGAGCGCGATGTCCGCGCCGGTCGCGATCCGCACCACGCCCGGCATCGCGGCGGCCTTCTTCGCGTCGATCTTTACGATGCGCGCGTGCGCGTGCGGCGAGCGCGCATAAGCGACGTGCACCATGCGCGGCAGCGTGATGTCGTCGACGAACTGGCCGCGGCCCTGAGTCAGCCGCCGCGCGTTGGGACGCGTGACCGAGCGCCCGATGTAGCTGTTCGGCGAGTCGAAGTTGAGCGTCTTCGCGGTTTCGTCGAATTCGCTCATTGGCATGCGCTCTCGAGGATGTCGTCCTGAGCGCAGCGAAGGATCTCCATACGCTCAATGTGCGGATAGAGATCCCTCGCTTTGCTCGGGATGACAAGCGGGATCATCTCGTCCTCGCCGCCCGCGCCTTCGCCACCGCCTCGATCGCATCGACGATCGCCTGGTAGCCGGTGCAGCGGCAGTAGTTGCCCGAGAGATATTCTCGGATGCGCTCGCGCGGGGGATCGGGTTCGTCGCGCAGCAGCGCTTGCGCCGCGATCAGCATGCCGGGCGTGCAGAAACCGCATTGCAGCGCGTTGTGCAGGACGAACGCGCTTTGCAGTTCCCCGATCTCGCCCGAGTCGGAGAGCCCTTCGACCGTCTCGACCGCGCAGCCGTCGGCCTGGACCGCGAGCATGAGGCAGCCGCGCACGATCTCGCCGTCGACGCGCACGGTGCAGGCGCCGCACACGCCGTGCTCGCAGCCCAGGTGCGTGCCCGTGAGTTCGAGGTCCTGCCGCAGGAAATCCGCGAGGCTGCGCCGTGCGGGCACGTTTCGCCGCACGCGCTCGCCGTTGACGGTGAGGGAGATGTCGAGCGTTTCGGAAACTGAACTCATAATTCGTCACCCCCGCGAAAGCGGGGGTCCAGTGTCGTATCAAGTCGCTGGATTCCCGCTCCCCGATTTAAGCATTCGGGGACAGGTTTTGCGGGAATGACACCTTGGGGTGTTGTGCCGGCGTCCACGATTAAGTTGCCATTTGTACGAGCACCCGGCCCGCGAGCACTTTGGCCAGATGGCGCTTGGTTGCCGCCGACGCCTGAAGGTCCGCGCGCGGATCGAGCCCGGCGTCGAGCTTGCCGAGCGCGCTTTCAATGGTCTTTTGCGTCGCGCTCTGGCCTTCGAGCGCCCGCTCGAATTGCATTGCGCGTACGGGCCGGTCGCCTACCCCGAAGAACACGACGCGCAAATCGGAAAATTTCCTGTTCTGCGTCGAGCCGTGCGCGGCGATCCCCACCATGGCGTAATCGCCGTGGCGGCGCGCCAGCTCGCCGAACGCGGAAACATGGCCCGCCTTCGGCAAGGGAAACTCCGCGGCGACGAGAAGCTCGCCGGCGGCCAGCGCAGTCGCGTACAGGCCGCGGAAGAAATCCCGGGCCGCCACGCGGCGCTCGCCCCTGGGTCCCGCGAGGATGAAAGTCGCGGCCAGCGCGAGCGCGCAGGCGGGGAGTTCCGCCGCCGGATCGGCGAGCGCGCAACTGCCGCCGAAGGTGCCGCGGTTGCGGATCGCCGCATGCGCCACGTGCGGCATGGCCCGGGCAATCAGCGGAAGATGAAGGGCGATGTCCGCCGAGTGCTCGATCTCCACGTGGCGCGTGAGCGCGCCGATGCGGACGTGATCTTTTGCGACGGCGATGCCGGAGAGTCCGGTGATGCGGTTGATGTCGACCAGGACTTTGGGCGCGGCGAGGCGGAAATTCAGCATCGGCACGAGGCTTTGCCCGCCGGCCAGCACGCGCGCGCCATCCTTGTGCTCGGCGAGCAACGCCAGCGCTTCGGCAAGCGACGCCGGTCGCGCATAGGCAAAGCGCGGTGCTTTCATGCCTTCTCCTCCGGAGAGTTATTATGCAGCATCGGGAAGGAGGCAATCATGGAATACAAAGAGACGCTGCCGCGGCGCGGCATATCGCGCAAGGCGATGATGAAGCGCGTCGCGCGCTTCAGGAAGCTGAAGGGCTCCGACGGCGGGCTGCCCGACTCGAAGATGCCCGGCTGCGAGCGCATCCTCTACAACGTGATCGGCTTCCAGCCGCCCAAGGTGGAGAAGAACGGCAAGCAGTCGCCGGTGGGCGACATCGCCGCGCGCCTCGCGGCGATCAAGATCTCGGAAGGTTTCAACCTCGGCTATTGCCGCGCGCTTCCCGGCAAGGGCCCGATGCTGCACAACCACGACACCAACGAGACTTTCATCGCCATGACCGGCACCTGGCGCGCGAGCTGGGAGAACGAAAAGGGCATGCTCGAGCACGTTGATCTCAAACCGCTCGATGTGATCTCGTTTCCGCCGGGCGCCTCGCGCCGCTTCATGAACGTCACAAAGGGGCCGAAGAACAAGCCCTCGATCCTGATGTTCGTGATCGGCGGCGACGCGCCGAGCGCCGAGTTCACCCGCGAGTCGATGCGCAAGCTGGAGGAAGCGGGCGTTTTGCCGGCCGAGCCGAAGAAGCGACCCTCACCCTAGCCCTCTCCCAGAGGGAGAGGGTAAGCCCCGCGCCATTCCCTCTCCCGATTGCGGGACGGGGGTTAGGGTGAGGGCTAGCCGACGTGCTTGCGCAGGAACTCGATTGAGCGCGTGCGTGCGAGCCTGGCGCTCTGCGCGTCGTAGGAGCCGCGCTGGTCGCAGTTGAAGCCGTGCCCCGCCTTGTAGATGAACGACTGCGCCTTGGGATGCGCGGCGGCGACTTTCTTCGCCGCATCGACCGGAATCGCGTGATCGGTTTCGCCCCAGTGGAACAGCACCGGGCACTTCGGCTGCTCGCTTTCCATGTTCGGGATGCCGCCGCCGTAGTAGCACACCGAGCAGGCCAGACCTGACAGGCGCGCGGCCGCGACCCAGGCGACCGTTCCACCCCAGCAGTAGCCCACGATTCCGACCTTGCCGGCGGACTTCACGTTGGCCAGGGCGGCGCCCGCGTCCTGCATGACCTTGTCCCACTGCATCTTCGGGATGAAGACGCGGCCCCTTTCGATGTCCGCCGGGGTGTAGCCGATATCGAGCCCGCGCTCGACC
>JBGPYQ010000198.1:0-6754 GCA_041493345.1 Gammaproteobacteria bacterium
GCCAATCGCGTCGGCGTGCGCCGGGTGCTCGCCAAGCCGAGCGAGCCGAAGGACATCGTTGCGGCGGTGGCCGAGGCGCTGGGCGAGTCCGCTCCCGCCGCGCAGCCCCCCGCGCCGGGCAAGAGCGGTGCGCCCGAGCCGAAGGTCGCGGCGCTCGGCAAGGGCGTGGTCGCGCAGCTCGATGCCGTCGAGAGCCTGAACCTGAGGCTTGCCCATCTGCTCGAGAGCGCGGTTCAGATCGCCGAAGAGCAGGCGAAATCGCTGACCGAGGTGCGGGCGCTGGAGAATATGCTGCAGAACGTGCAGTCGCTCAGCCTGCGGCTTACAGGACTCGTCGAGCTGGGGCTCGATCTTGCCAAGGCGCGCGACCCGCGGGAGCTGATCGACCTGTTTTGCCGCGCGCTGCAGGACATCCTGAGTTCCCACTATGCGGGCGTCGTGGTCATCGGCGGCAATGGCGAGCTCTTGCGCCAGTTCGCGGCCCGCGGGCTGGATGACGCGGCGCGCGCGCGCGTGGCGCGCGAGATCGCCGATTGCCCGGCTGCGAAAAGGGTTCTCGGGCAGGGCGGGGCTGGCCGGCTGGTCATCAGCCTCAAGCCATCCGATGTCACCGGTCTTCCCGCCGCGCATCCGCCGGTGACGAATTTCCTCGCCTGCCCTGTTGCCGCGCACGACAAGGCGATCGGCTGGCTGTATGTCGCTGACCGGCTGGGCGAGGGCGCCTTCAGCACGGATGACGGGCGCATCGCCATGGCGCTCGGCGCCCAGTTCGCCATCGCCTGGGACAGCCTCGGCCTTTACACCGAACTCGAGCGCCTGGTGGCCCAGCGCACGGCCGAACTCCAAGCGGCGAACCACGAGCTCGAGTCGTTTTCGTATTCGGTGTCGCACGATCTGCGCGGGCCGCTGCGCGCGATCGACGGCTTCTCGAGCATCGTGCTGCGCGACCATGCCGCAGCACTGCCCGCGGAAGGCCAGCGCTACCTCGGTCTGGTGCGCGAGGGCGCGCAGCAGATGGCCCGGCTGATCGACGACCTGCTCACCTTCGCGAAATCGGCGCGTCAGCCGATCGCGAGGCGGACGGTCGCCCTGAAAGAACTCGTGAACCAGTGCGTGGAGGAATTTCAGGGCGAGATCGCGGAACGCAAGGCCGAGGTCGCGGTCGGGAATCTGCCCGATTGCCGGGCCGATGCGGCGCTGCTGAAGCAGGTGCTGGTCAACCTGCTCGGCAACGCGCTCAAGTACACGCGCAAGCAGCCGCGCGCGAAGATCGAGGTCGGCTGCCGCTCCGAGAACGGCGAGCAGGCGATCTACGTGAAGGACAACGGCGCCGGCTTCGACATGAAGCACGCCGGCAAGCTTTTCGGCGTGTTCCAGCGCCTGCACCACAAGGAAGACTTCGAAGGTACTGGCGTCGGCCTCGCGATCGTGCAGCGCGTGGTGCATCGCCACGGCGGCCGCGTGTGGGCCGAAGCCGAGCCGGGCAAGGGCGCGACTTTCTACTTCACTCTCGGAAAAGATCTCGCATGAAACCGCAAATCCTGTTGGTGGACGACAACCCGCGCGAAGCCGAATTGGCGATGCTCGCCTTCCGCGGGCAAGGCTACGGCGATGCCATTCGCACCGCGCGCGGCGTCGCAGAGGCGCTGCAGGCTGTCGCGGCCGCGCTGCCGAAGCTCGTCCTGCTCGATCTCAAGCTCGCCGGATCGAGCGGCCTTGAGCTGCTCGCGCGGCTCAAATCCGATGCGCGCACCCAGGCGGTGCCGGTGGTCGTGATGACGACCTCCCGCGAGCCGCGCGACATGGCCGAGAGCTACCGGCTGGGCGCAAACGGCTACGTCGTGAAGCCGGTGGACTTCGAACGCTTTAGGGACGTCGCGAGGCGGCTTTGCGATTACTGGCTCGGACTCAACGAGCTTCCGCTGGCGGACTGAGATGGGCGAACGGTTGCGCGTGCTGATCCTGGAAGACCGGCCCTCCGACGCGGAGCTCGTCGCCGACGCGCTGCGCCAGTCGGGCCTGGAGTTCGACTGGACGCGCGTGGACCGCAAGTCCGAATACCTCGCCGCACTGGAGGACAAGCCGGACGTCGTGCTCGCGGACTTCAAGGTGCCGGGGTTCGGGGCGCTCGACGCGCTCGACGCGACGCGCGAGCAGGGCTCCGACATGCCGGTGATCGTCATCACCAGCTCGCTCGGCGACGAAATCGCCGCCGAGTGCATCAAGCGCGGTGCGTCCGACTACCTGCTGAAAGATCGACTGTCGCGTCTCGGCACGGCTGTTGTACAAGCTCTCGAACGCAAGAGGCTGCGAGAAGGGGCGCGGCGAGCCGAGAAAACATTACGGGAAAGTGAGGCCAAGTACCAAGAGCTCATCGAGCAGGCTTCGGATGGCATCTTCGTCACCGACAACCAGGGAAATTTTCTCCTTACGAACACTAGATACCGTGAAATGGTCGGCTATGCTAAAGATGATCTGCTCAGGCTCAACGTCGCGCTAACCTACCGCGAGGAAGAGAGGGGGGACCTCGCGAGACGAATTCCACAGCTTCGAGACGCAAAAAGCAGGCTGTTCGAGCGAATGATGCGGCGCAAAGACGGTACGAGTTTTCCGGTCGAGATCAGCGTCTGCGCTCTGAGCAATGAGACCCATCAAGGCATCGTGCGCGACATCACGGAGCGAAAAGGGACGGAGGAGAGGATCAAGCGACTCAATCGCGTCTATGCCGTCCTAAGCGGCATCAACGCATTGCTCGTGCGTGCGCGCGATCGCGACGAGCTCTTCCGCGAAGCGTGCAGGATCGCGGTGGAGACCGGGAAATTCCGATTGGCGTGGATCGGAGCGGTGGAGCGGGAGTCGATGCGGGTGAAACCGCTCGCTTGGCACGGCGCTGGGGAAGACTACATTCGGTTGATGCCGCTGGGATTGAACGAAGAAAAGCCCGAGGGACGCGGTTTGGCCGGGCGCGCGGTCAGGGAACGCAAGGCAATGGTCGCCAACGACATGGCGAACGATCCACGGGTCGCGCTGAGTAAGGAGGCTTTGGAGCGCGGCTTCCATTCCCTGGTCATCCTGCCGCTGACGGTTTCGGATGAGGTAGTCGGGGTGCTGGCCTTGTACGCCGAATCGCCCGGTTTCTTCGACGACGAAGAGATGCGGCTTCTGGAAGAACTGGCCGGCGACGTCTCCTTCGCGCTCGATCACATCGAGAAGGAAGAAAAGATCGAGTATCTCGCGTATTACGACTCGCTCACCGGCCTGGCCAACCGCACCTTGTTCCACGAGCGTCTGGTGCAATACGCGAGTGCGGCTCAGAGCGATCAGAGCAAGCTCGCTGTAGCCGTTGTGGACGTCGACCGGTTTAGGACCATCAACGATACGCTCGGCAGGCAGGCGGGCGACGAGCTGCTCAGGCAGATCGCCGAACGCATCGAGCGCTACGCGGGCCCGATCCGGACGGCACGGATCAGTACGGACCGCTTCGCGATCGTGCGCGCGGATGTAGGTTCCGAAAGTGAAGTTGCGCGGCTCATTGAGCAATGCCTTGCGGAATGCTTCGGTCTGCCGTACGTGGTGAGCGGCACTGAGCTCAGAGTCTCGGCCAAGGCCGGCATTGCGCTGTTCCCCAACGACGGCCCGGACGCTGACGCCCTCTTCAGGAACGCCGAAGCGGCATTGAAGAAAGCGAAGACGACCGGAGAACGATATTTGTTTCACACGCAGCAGATGACCGACAGGATCGGCGAAAACCTCGCGCTGGAAAACAAGCTGCGGCAGGCGCTGGAAAAAGAGGAATTCGTGCTGCACTACCAGCCCAAGGTCGACACCGCGACCCGGCGCATCGATGGCGTCGAGGCGCTGATCCGCTGGCAGAGTCCAGATTTGGGCCTGGTGCCGCCGATGAAATTCATTCCCTTGCTCGAGGAAACGGGCTTGATCCTGGAAGTCGGCGCCTGGGCGTTGCGCCGGGCGGTCCTGGATCACCGCCACTGGAAAGACCTGGGGCTATCCGCGCCCAGCATCGCGGTGAATGTCTCTGCGGTCCAGCTGCGCCAACGCGATTTCGTCGCCACCATCGAGGACGCGATCAAGCTTGGGTCGGTCCCGCCCGGCATCGATCTCGAAATCACGGAGAGCCTCGTCATGGAGGACATCGACGCCAACATTGAAAAGCTGGAAGCGGTCCGGCTGCTTGGAGTAAGCATCGCGGTGGACGACTTCGGCACGGGCTATTCCTCGCTCGGCTATCTGGCCAAGCTGCCGGTGCAGACGCTCAAGATCGACCGCTCGTTCATCATCACCATGCTGAAGGATCCGAACGTCATGATGCTGGTCTCGACCATCATCTCGATGGCCCATTCGCTGCGGTTGAAGGTCATTGCCGAGGGCGTCGATGCGGAGGGTCAGGCGAAAGTATTAAAGCGGCTCGGCTGCGACCAGATGCAGGGTTTTCTCTTCAGCAAGCCAATTCCAGCGGGCCAGCTCGAGAAGCTGCTTGCGCGGATTGCGCCGCCGCACTCGCGCAAAGCGCCCGATCGGCAGCGCCGGAGATCGTAAAGCGTCGATGCGGTGTGCCGTCGAGGGGTGCAGGTTGCCCGCCAGCGCCTTCAATCCGGCCGGTTTCTCGTGGCTGGCGAGCACATCGCGCAGTTTCATCATGCGCTCGATAACCTGGATGGAACTTTTCGGCTCGGCCTCGGCCACGGGGACTGACGGATTTATAGAATGGCGCAAATTTATATCACGATGCGGAACAGGCGCCGGGACGCCGGCGTCCTGCGTGCTATGATTCGACGCCCTCCCGGTAACGCCTGCCCGAATCTTTTCCATGCGCGTCGGCCTGTTCGTCACTTGCCTCGTGGATCTCATGCGGCCCTCGATCAGCTTTGCGGCACTCAAGCTGCTCGAAGCCGCCGGATGCGAGGTGGTCGTGCCGGCGGCGCAGACCTGCTGCGGCCAGCCGGGCTGGAACTCGGGTCACCGTGAATCCGCGCGGGCGCTGGCCGAAAAGCTGATTCTGGAATTCGAGGACTGCGACTACGTGGTCGCCCCCTCGGGGTCCTGCGCCGGCATGATCCGCACGCATTACCCCGACTTGTTCAGGGAAGAACCGTTCATCCTCACCAAGGCCGAGCGTCTCTGCGCGCGCACCTACGAGCTCACCGATTTTCTCGTCAACGTGGCGAAGCTGAAGCAGGTTCCCGGCCGCTTCGACGGCAGCGTGACCTATCACGATTCCTGCTCGGGCTTGAGGGAGCTCGGCGTCAAATCGCAGCCGCGGCAGCTGCTCTCGAAGATTTCAGGCCTCAGGCTCGCGGAGATGGAGGAGTGCGAGGTGTGCTGCGGTTTCGGCGGCGCCTTCTCGATCAAGTACGGGGATATCTCTTCCGCGATGGCGGAGAAGAAATGCGCGAACATCGAAGCGAGCGCGACGCAAGCGGTGGTGCTCGGGGATCTCGGCTGCATGCTGAACATCGAAGGACGGCTGCGCCGCCGCGGCGACGCAAAGACCCGCGTGCTGCACGTGGCCGAAGTGCTGGCCGGACCCATGGAGGAATAGCGCCTTGCAGGTTCAGTCGATGCACTTCAAGGCGCGGGCGGCCGACGCGATCGCCGACGCAACGCTGCAGGCCAACCTGCGCAAGTTCAGCGCGGCCGGGTTTGCCGCGCTCCGGGCCAAGGCGGTCGAGGAATTCGGACCCGAGCTGTTCGAGACTTTGCGCTCGGAGGGCGCGGCGATCCGCGACCGCTCGCTCGCCGATCTGGATGCCTGGATCGAGCGTTTCGAGGCCGAGGCGGTGCGCCGCGGCGCGACGGTGCTCTATGCCGAAACCCGGGAGGAGGCGTGCGAGCTGGCGCTCGAGATCTGCCGCCGCCACGGGATCAGAAAAGCGATCAAGTCGAAGTCGATGCTCTCCGAAGAGGTGGGCCTGAACGAGGCGCTCGCCGCGGCGGGGGTCGTTCCGGTCGAGACCGACCTCGGCGAATACATCATCCAACTCGCCGGTGAACCGCCCTCGCACATCATTGCGCCGGCCTTGCACAAGAGCAAGGACGAGGTTGCCGAGCTGTTCGAGCGGCACCACCACTCGCCGCGCAAGAACGGCATCGCGGAAATGACGCGCGAGGCGCGCGAGGTGCTACGAGGGCATTTCCTTTCGGCTGAACTCGGCATCTCGGGCGGGAATTTTCTCATCGCCGAGACCGGCTCCGGCGTCATCGTCACCAACGAAGGCAACGGGCGCATGGTGACGACCCTGCCGCGCGTGCAACTGTGCGTTACCGGCATCGAGAAGGTGATCCCGACGCTGGAGAATTTTTCTACGCTGTTGAGGCTGCTGACGCGCTCGGCCACCGGCCAGCCGATCTCCAACTACGTCAGCCTGTTCACCGGCCCGCGCGCTCGCGAGGACGGCGACGGGCCCGAGCATATGTACTTCATCCTTGTGGACGGCGGTCGCACCAACCTCATCGGCGGAGACATGCAGGAGATGCTGCGCTGCATCCGTTGCGGGGCGTGCATGAATCACTGCCCGGTGTACAGGACCGTGGGCGGGCACAGCTACGGCTGGGTTTATCCCGGGCCGATGGGCTCGGTGCTCACGCCCGCCTACGTCGGGCTGGAGAACGCGCTCGACTTGCCGCACGCGGCGACGCTGTGCGGAGCCTGCTCGGTCGTCTGCCCGGTGATGATCCCGCTGCCCGAGTTGCTGAGGAAACTGCGCGAGAAGCAGGTGGACCGCGGCCTGCGCCC
>JBGPYQ010000029.1:0-21997 GCA_041493345.1 Gammaproteobacteria bacterium
CGAAGGAGAGAACTCGATGGGCGAGGCGATCAACGGAAATCTTTCTGTCCGGGCCGTCGCCGACACGACTCTGATGGAGTGGGCGTCGAGTCCGAGCGGGTCGGTCTGGCGAAAGCGAGTCCACCTGGTGGGTCCTCCGGAATCGGGCCAAGTCACGTCTGTCGTGCGCTACGAGCCGGCTTCGAGGTTTCCGGCGCACGATCATCCGGAGGGAGAGGAGATCCTGGTGCTCGAGGGCGTCTTCTCCGACGAACATGGGGACTGGCCCGCGGGCACATTTCTCCTCAATCCGGAAGGCTTTCGCCATACCCCCTTTTCGGAATCGGGTTGCGTCCTGTTCGTGAAGCTGAGGCAATTCCCGGGCCGGGAACGGCGCCACGTAGTCGTCGACACCCACAAGCTCGCGTGGCAGCCTAGCTCGATTCCGGCCATAGCTCACAAGCCGCTCTACCAGCAAGCCGGCTTCTCGGACCTGATGCGCCTCGAGCGTTGGGAGCCGCAAGCAGACCTTGGAATCATCTCCTATGAGCAAGGTGCCGAGTTGTTCGTCCTTGAGGGTGAGTTTGCCGACGAAGCCCGAGCGTACTCTGCGGGGTGCTGGCTGCGCCTCCCGGTTGGTTCAGAGCATCATCCCCGATCAGCCGGAGGATGCACTCTGTACATTAAGAGGTCTGGGCTACCCTATCTAAGGTCGGCCGCGTAACGTTAGGTATCAAGGATGCAGTTCGAACCCAATCATCTAGGGCAACCGGTAGGTTTACTAGTTCCAGATTGGAAGCCGCCGGCACCTCCGCCCCACGAATCAATGGAAGGTGCTTTCTGTCGCGTGGAGCCTTTGAACCTCGATCGTCATGCAGCGTCTCTCTACGAAGCAAATGCGCTCGATATCGAGGGCACGAACTGGACGTATCTTTCTTATGGGCCATTTGCCAGCTTTGAAAATTACTGCGCTTGGCTGAGTCAATACGCTTTGAGCAACGATCCCCTGTTTTTTGCCATTGTTGACAAGGCTTCCGGAAAAGCGGTCGGGGTCGCAAGCTATGTCCGCATTGATCCGCGCAGTGGCTCCATTGAGGTCGGGCATCTGAATTTCTCGCCGCTGCTTCAAGGCAAGCCGGCCGCAACAGAGGCCATGTACCTGATGATGAAGAAGGCCTTTGAGCTCGGCTACCGCAGATATGAGTGGAAGACCAATGCACTGAATGCACCGTCCCGGCGCGCAGCACAGCGGTTGGGCTTGTCGTTTGAAGGTATTTTTCGTCAGGCCACGGTCTTCAAAGGGAGGAATCGCGATAACGCGTGGTATGCAGCCATCGACCAGGAATGGCCCGCCCTACAGAGCGCTTTCCTGCGCTGGCTCGATCCCGCTAATTTTGACGGGAGTGGCAGGCAAAGAGTGGCGCTGTCCGCACTTACGGCTCCGATTCTCAAGCAATGTGGATAGCAGAGCCTGAGTTGGGCTTTCCCTCACCCTAGCCCCCTACCGGAGGGAGAGAGAACTAGATCAAAAAGTCGCTGGATTCCCGCTTGCGCGGGAATGACGGTGTTGAATCGCGGGAATGACGGCGCTGGGTCAGGCAGCGTAAAATTCCCTCCATGAACGCCCCTTCGGACATCAAGTCCTACATGCTCGAGGTCGGCCGGCGCGCGCGCGCGGCGGCGCGCGAGGTCGCCCGCGCCGACACCGCGACGAAAAACCGCGCGCTGCTTGCGGCTGCCGCGGCGATTAGGCGCGACGCGAAGAAGCTCCTCGCGGCAAATGCCGAGGACGTGAAAGCGGCGCGCGCGGCGGGCAAGGACGCGGCCTTCATCGACCGGCTCACGCTGACCGACAAAAGCATCGAAGGCATGGCCGAGGGCCTCGAGCAAGTCGCGAAGCTTCCCGATCCGGTCGGCGAGGTGAGCGAGCTGCGCGAGCAGCCTTCCGGCATAAAGGTCGGCAAAATGCGCGTGCCGCTAGGCGTGATCGGCATCATCTACGAGTCGCGTCCGAACGTGACCGCGGATGCCGCCGCGCTGTGCCTGAAGGCGGGCAACGCCTGCATCCTGCGCGGCGGATCGGAGTCGGTGCGCTCGAACCAGGCGATCGCCGCTTGCGTGCACGAGGGCTTGCGGACGGCGCGCCTGCCCGAAGACGCGGTGCAGGTGGTCGAGACCGCCGACCGCGCCGCGGTCGGAATCCTCCTTTCGATGAACGAGTACGTCGATATCATCGTGCCGCGCGGCGGCAAGGACCTGATCGAGCGCGTGATGCGCGAATCGCGCATTCCCATGATCAAGCACCTGGACGGCGTCTGCCACGTCTACATCGACGACCGCGCCGATATCGGCAAGGCGATCCGCATCGCCGACAACGCCAAGACGCAGCGCTACGGCGTCTGCAACGCCATGGAGACGCTGCTCGTGAACGAGAAAATCGCGCCCGAGGTGCTACCCAGGCTCGCGAAGATTTACACCGGCAAGGGCGTGGAGCTGCGCGGCGACGAAAAATCCCGCTCCCTCGTTCCGGACATGAAACCCGCCACCGAGGACGACTGGTACGCCGAATACCTTGCGCCGATCCTCGCCGTGCGCGTGGTGAAGGACCTCGATGCGGCGATCGAGCACATCGGCAAATACGGCTCGCAGCACACCGACGCCATCGTCACCGAGGACGAGGCGCGCGCGCAGCGCTTCCTGCGCGAAGTCGATTCGAGCTCGGTGCTGGTGAACGCCTCGACGCGCTTCGCCGACGGCTTCGAGTACGGCCTGGGCGCCGAGATCGGCATCTCCACCGACAAGCTGCACGCGCGCGGTCCCGTGGGCCTCGAGGGCCTGACTTCCCAGAAGTACGTAGTCTTCGGCAGCGGCCAGATCCGCACCTGAGGCAGGCCTGAAGAACTCCACTGGCCGCCGCGAGGCCCGCGCATCCCCGAAGGCGCGCGGCGCGCGCGCGAGCGCGCCGATCGGCATCATGGGCGGCACCTTCGACCCGGTGCATTTCGGGCATCTGCGCCTGGCGCAGGAGGCGGCCGAAAT
The DNA here is from genome assembly GCA_041493345.1 of Gammaproteobacteria bacterium. Classification (GTDB taxonomy): domain Bacteria; phylum Pseudomonadota; class Gammaproteobacteria; order Burkholderiales; family SG8-39; genus VBDM01. Next base: position 3,019 of record JBGPYQ010000029.1, read on the forward strand.
CCTCGGTCTGGAGCGCGTGCGCTGGGTGCCCGCCGGCCAGCCCTGGCACCGCACCGCGCCGAAAGCGAGCGCGGCGCACCGCCTGGAGATGGTGCGCCTGGCCATCGAAAAAAATCCCTTGTTCGAGCTCGACGACGCGGAAATCCGCCAGACCGCGCCCGGCTATACCGTCGAGACGCTGGAGCGTCTGCGCAGGCAGCTCGGCGCGCAGCGCTCGATCGTGCTGCTGCTCGGCACCGACGCCTTTCGCAATCTCACCGTTTGGGAACGCTGGCGCGACTTGTTCGATCTCGCGCACATCTTCGTCGCGCAGCGTCCGGGGCACTCGCTCACCCCGGGCGGGATGGCCGCGGCGCTTGCCGCCGAATGGCGCAAGCGCGCGGGCACGCCCGACGTGCTGCTCGAGCGCCCCGCGGGCAGCGTCGTCGCCTACGGCACCACCGCCCTGGATATTTCGGCGAGCGCGATCCGCGCCCACTTTGCCCAGGCGCGCAGTCCCCGGTACCTGCTGCCTTCGGCGGTGCACGATTACATCGAGGCGCACGGCCTGTATACGAAGGAAGGCCCCGCCCCCTGATGGAACTTCGCAAGCTGCAGAAGGCCGCGGTGGCGGCGCTCGAGGACGTCAAGGCGCGCGACATCGTGGTCTTCGACGTCACCCATCTCAGCTCGCTGTTCGACCGCGTGATCATCGCCAGCGGGGATTCCAGCCGCCAGCTCAGGGCGCTGGCCCGTCACGTCCAGGACGCGGCGAAGGCGGCAGGCGGGCGCGTCCACGGCGTTGAAGGCGAAGACGAAGGCGAATGGGTCCTGGTCGATCTCGGCGATATCGTCGTGCATCTGATGCAGCCGGCGGTGCGCTCGCACTACAACCTCGAGGAGCTGTGGGGTCAGCCGAAGCCTCGCCGGGCGCGGGCAAAGCGGACCGCCTCCTCTCCCCGATCCAGGTGAAACTCATTGTCGTGGCGGTGGGGAGCAGGATGCCCCGCTGGGTGGATGAGGCGTTTGCCGAATACGCCAGGCGCATGCCGAGGACGTGCAGCCTGGAGCTCATCGAGGTCCGCCCCGAGCCGCGCACGGCCGGCAGGACGGTGGCGCAACTGCTCGCCGCGGAAGGCAAGCGCGTCGAGCGCGCCCTGCCGCGCGCTTGCCGCCGCGTGGCGCTCGATGAACGCGGACGCGAGTTGACGTCGGCTGCGCTGGCCCGCTGGCTGGACGCGCAACGCCAGGACGGCCGCGATATCGCCTTTATCATCGGCGGCGCCGACGGCCTGGCGCCGGCAGTGACGAGCAGCGCCGAGATCCCGCTGCGCTTGTCCGCCATGACGCTGCCGCACGGCCTCGCGCGGGTGCTGCTGGCCGAGCAGCTATACCGCGCCCTCAGTATAATCGGCGGGCATCCGTATCATCGCGAGTAGCCGTGGTCGACACTCCCTCGTATATTTACCTCGCATCGCGCAGCCTGCGCCGGAGCGAGCTGCTCCATCAGATTCGCGTGGAACATGAGGCGCTGATGCTGCGCGTCAACCCGTCGCGGAAACCCGATGTCAACGAGGATCCGGTTCCGGGCGAGTCGCCCTCCGACTATGTCACCCGGATATGCCGCGCAAAGGTGCAGGCAGGCTGGGACCGCATGGTCGAGCGCAACCTGCCGCACAAGACGGTGCTTGCCGCGGACACCACGGTCTGCCTGGGCGAGGAGATTTTCGGCACGCCGGCCAACGCGGAAGAGGCGCGGATCATGCTGCGGCGCCTGTCGGGAAGGCAGCACCGCGTGCTGACGGCGGTCGCCCTCAAATTCGAGAATGACCTCGATCTTTCTCTCTCCGAGAGTACGGTCCGGTTCCGCTACATCGAAAAGGAAGAGCTCGAGCGCTACGTGGATAGCGGCGAGCCGCTCGGCAAGGCGGGCGCCTACGCGATCCAGGGGCGCGCGGCGATTTTCATCTCCGAGATGCACGGCAGCTACTCGGGCGTCGTGGGCCTGCCCCTGTACGAAACGGCCGCGATGCTGAAAAAATTCGGCGTGATGTGACCGAGGACATCTTAATCAACTGCACGCCTCAGGAGACCCGCGTCGCCGTGATGCAGGCGGGTGTCCCGCAGGAGCTGCATATCGAGCGCGCCCACAGCCGCGGCCTGGTGGGCAATATCTACGTCGGCAGGGTGGCGCGCGTGCTCCCCGGAATGCAGTCGGCCTTCATCGAGATCGGCCTGGAGCGTGCCGCGTTCCTTCACGTCGCGGACATCTGGGAAGAGCAGCATAAGGGTGCAGAGGGTAAGCCCGTCGAGCGCAAGCCGATCGAGCGCATTCTTTCGGAAGGCCAGTCGCTCCTGGTGCAGGTGCTCAAGGATCCCATCGGCACGAAGAGCGCGCGGCTTTCGACCCAGATATCCATCGCCGGGCGTCTGGTCGTGTACCTTCCGCAGGATCCGCACATCGGCATCTCGCAGAGGATCGGGGACGAGGCCGAGCGGCGGCTGCTGCGCGACAAGCTGCAACATCTGCTTCCCGACGACGAGGCCGGAGGCTTCATCATCCGCACCGTGGCCGAAAACGCGACCGACGCGGAGCTGCGAATCGACATCGAGTACCTGCGCAAGCTCTGGCACGACATCCGCGGCCGCGCCTTCACTTCGCCCGCCCCTACGCTGCTGTACCAGGAATTGTCGCTGGCGCAGCGGGCGCTGCGCGACTTTGCGAACGAGAACACCGGCCGCATCGTCATCGATTCGCGGGAGAACTTCCAGAAGCTGAAGACCTTCGCCGGCGAGTACACGCCGAACATTTTGCCGCGCCTGGAGCACTACACCGGGGAGAGGCCGCTGTTCGATCTCCAGAACGTCGAGGACGAGATCGAGCGCGCCCTGGCGCGGCGCGTGGAGCTGAAGAGCGGCGGCTACCTCATTCTTGACCAGACCGAGGCGATGACCACCATCGATGTCAATACAGGCAGCTACGTGGGGCTTCGCAACTTCGACAACACTATTTTCAAGACCAACCTCGAGGCGGCCCAGGTGATCGCGCGGCAGCTGCGCCTGAGGAATCTCGGCGGCATCATCATTATCGACTTTATCGACATGGAAAACGCCGAGCACCGCGCCGCGGTGCTTGCCGAGCTCAACAAGGCGCTCGCGCGCGACCGCACCCGGATCACGGTAAACGGATTCACGGGACTGGGCCTTGTCGAGATGACCCGCAAGCGCACCCGGGAGTCGGTCGAGCACATCCTGTGCGAGCCTTGCGCCACATGCGGCGGTCGCGGCACGATCAAGACCGCGCGTACCGTGTGCTACGAGGTCCTGCGCGAAATCCTGCGCGAGGCGCGCCAGTTCGACGCGCGCGAATTTCGCATTCTCGCCTCGCAATCCGTGATCGACCTGTTTCTGGATGAAGAATCCCAGTCGCTGGCGATTCTGGGGGACTTCATCGGCAAGCCGGTGTCGATGCAGGTGGAGACCAGCTATACACAGGAGCAGTTCGACGTTATTCTCATATAGCGCCCCGCAGGGGCTGCCGGCGAACGAAGCAGCCCCGATCGCCGGGGAGCCGCCGGGCCCGGGCAGGCAAGGGTCGGGACCCGGCGCCGGCCGGGAGCTCGCCGATTGGAGTGAACGGCGCAGAATAGTTGTTTACACAACGATGCCCCAACCACGCACTTCAACAGGAGGAAACATGAACGACCGAGCCAAGTTCGACGACCCTCATCTCGAGAGTCTTTTGCCAAAAGTGCCGTTTACGCGGCGCGCTTTCATCGCATCCAGTCTCGCTTCGGGCTTCGCCCTCGCGGCCGGACCGGTCGCGGCGCAAACCGCGATCATCACGCCCGCCGACGGTCTGGATGTGGGCGCCGCCCAGGTTCCTGTTTCCGGCGGCAGCCTGCCGGTCTACTTTGCGGCACCGAAAAAGGCGGGCAAGTACGCGACCGTGATCGTGATTCCGGAAGTCTTCGGCATGCACGAATACCAGAGGGACATCTGCCGGCGTCTCGCCAAAGCGGGCTACTACGCTATCACGCTCGATCCGTTCTTCCGTATCGGCGACCTTTCCAAGATTGCCGATATCAAGGAAGTGGTAGGCAAGGCGAACACCCTTTACGATGGCCAGATGCTGTCGGACCTGGATGCGCTGGTGGCCTTCGTCGAAACTCAGCCCAAGGCCAACACGAAGAAGCTCGGAATTACCGGCATGTGCCGCGGCGGGCGCACCGTCTGGATGTACACCGCGCACAGCAAGAAGATCAAGGCGGGCGTGTCCTGGTACGGCGGCCTGAACCCGGCACCTCCGGCGATGCCGCTCACGCCGATCGATGTCGCGGACAAATTGAACGCCCCGGTGCTGGGCCTGTACGGGGGCGCCGACCAGGGCATCCCGCTCGACGCGGTCGAGCGACTGCGCGCCTCGCTGGTGGCCTTCGGCAAGGACAGGCAGTCGATGATCCACGTGTACGACGGCATGCCACACGCGTTCCACGCCGACTACCGCCCGAGCTACCGCAAGGAAGCGGCCGATGACGGCTGGAAGCGGATGCTTGCGTGGTTCAAAAAGAACGGCGTGGCCTGAACCACAACCCTGCGCATATAAGAAGGGCGCCGAAAGGCGCCCTTTTTCTTGCTACGATCTCGGCAACCTACCACCGAGGGATGGGGAGGTTACGGAGGGAGGGGATACTTCCCCTCCCTCTGTTCGACTATACGGCTTGGTTCTTTCAGCAGCCGGACACGCACTTGCCGCTGCCGTCGAACTCCATCGTCTTGCCACTCAAGGGAACGTACCCAGGGACCTTGACCGCTTTCATGAACGCCTCGGTGCGGGTGCCGGGCAGCACCTTGCCGCCCTTGGTGGCCACCTCGTTCGCGTGCGAAGCGATCGCGGCGCTGGGCTTGACCAGGTCGTTGATCACGTAGGCCGCTTCCGTCGGGCCGGTGGTGAACACGTCGCCGATGTTGATGACGGCGAGGTTCGCCTTGTAGTAGCGGCGGACCACGAGCTCCTGCTCGGCCGTGATCCCGGTGTCTCCGGAAAGGTAGGCCACGAGCCCGTTGGTGAAGGCGAGGACGTAGCCGTTCGGCGGTCCCACGTACGCCGTCAGGCCGTTCGCCCGCAGCGCGTCGCCGAGGTTCTTGTCGAGGAATTCCGGGGGCAGACCGTTGGTGTGCACGGCGGGAACGGTGGCAACTCTGACGCCTCCGACCTTGGCCATGGCGCCGAAGCGCACCAGCTGGACCTGCGCGGGATCCCCCCCCGCGGACTTGACCTTTCCCGCGAAGAAAGAGCCCATCTCGGCACCGACCAGGAGCTTCGCCTTCTTGCCGACGACGATATTCACGGTATTGGAGTTGGGTGTCACGCTGACCGAGAAGTCCGGATTGCTGCAGACGCCCGCGTTGGCGGCCGGCTGGTGCGCTGGTCCGATATGATCCCCATGGACGTGGGTAAGCAGCACCGCGTCGACCTTACCGAGCCGCGGGTCGTTCGGCCCGCGCACCGTGAACCCGGCGTCATAGAGTATCCGCGTGCCGTCGGGATCCTCAAACACCAGGGCCCGGTCCCTTGCGCAGAACTCGCCATCATGGCTGCCCAGGGGCGTAATCTTTACGCTGCCCGCACCCGGGGGTTGAGTCATCGTGCCGGCACACCCGACCCATAGCGCCGCCAAAACAACGGATAGTCTCTTCATCGCTTTCTCCTCTCTCTCTGAACGTGATCATGCCGCGCTTATGCTGCGCCGACCTCAGTCGGCGTAAATGCCTGCTTTCTGGATGATCGGCCCCCACTTGTCGATCTCGGACTTAAGGAACTTCTGCAGCGCCGCGGGGTTGGCCCTGTCGAGCGGTACGGCTTCGGCGCCGAGGTCGGAAAAACGCTGCTTCACCACCGGATCCTTCAGGCCTTCCTGGAGGGCGGCGACCAGTTTGTCGATCGCCGGCTTGGGCGTGCCCTTGGGCGCATACAACGCGTGCCAGATGCCGACCTCAAAGCCCTTCAGCCCCAGCTCGTCGAGGGTCGGAATTTCGGGAAGCGACGGCACGCGCTTCTTCGAGGTGACCGCATACACCTTCACCTTGCCGCTCTTGATCTGCGAAGTGGTGTTGGTGGTCTGGTCGCACATGAAATCCACCTGGCCGCCCAGCAGGTCGTTCATCGCCGGCGCGGTGCCCTTGTACGGGATGGTCAGCATGTCGGTCTGGATGGCGCTCATGAACAGCATCCCGCACAGGTGCGAGGCCGCGCCGATGCCGGCGTTCGCGTAGGTGACCTTGTCCTTGTTGGCCTTGATGTAGGCGAGGAACTCCTTGAAATTGTTCGCCGGAAAGTTCTGCCGCGCGATGATCGTCATCGGTACGTCGTTGATGAGCCCGATGTACTCGAAATCCTCCAGCGGCCTGAAGCGGAGGTTGCGGTACAGCGCCGGCGTCGTCGCCATGCCGATGTGATGGATCAAAATGGTGTATCCGTCCGGCCGCGCGTTTTTCACCTGTTCGGGCGCCATAATTCCTCCCGCGCTCGGACGGTTCTCGACGAGGATCGTCTGGCCCAGGGGCTTGATCATCGCCTGCGCCATCACGCGCGCGACCGTGTCGGTCGGCCCGCCGGCGGCGTAGGGGACCAGCATGGTGACCGGCCGCGTCGGATAATTTTGCGCCTGCACGCCCGTCATCGCGGAGAGCGCGGCCAGGACCAGAATATTCCTCATTTGCATGTCGATTGCTCCTCTGATTGTTGAATGCCTCTCTTGAAGGGATCCTATTGATACACCCTTGCGTTCGGGCTGTTCTTGATCAATCTCAAACAGCCTCTATTCTTATTCGATGACGCCCAGCCGCCCGTTGTGCGAGCCCATGTACCAGTAGCGTCCCTGGGCGTCCACGATCGCCTTGCGGATGCCGACGTTTTTTGAGGGTAGTCTGAACACCTGGAACTGCTCCGTTTTTGGATCGAGCATCGCCACCGTGTCGGTCTGGATCTCGTTCGCGAACACGTGCCCGGCAGCGTCGACGGTGACCGCGTAAGGTCCGCCGTTCGCACCGGCAGGCATTTCGTACTCCTTGATGATTTTGCCTGCGGCCGGATCGACGTGCGCGAGCTTGCCGTTACCGTAGAGCGTCACCCAGAGCGTGCCGTCGGGAGCAGTGGCGACGCGCCGTGGCCGGAACCCCGGACCCATGTAGAGCTCGGAGATTTTTCCGGTCTTCGAGTCGATAATCCCCATCTTGTCGGCGTTCATGCGGCACACCCAGACGCTGCCCCGCTTGTCGAGCGCAAGGCCGTACGGCCCTCCCGACATGCGGTACTCCGCGATCTTCCCCGTCGAGCGATCGAGCCTGCCGACGTAACCGGACTGGCTCGTAAACCAGATCGCGCCCGAGTCGTCGATCACCAGCGTGTGCGGGCTCCCGCCCGAGGGCGCCTTGTGCTCCCGGACCGTGCCGGTCGCCGGATCGAGCTCGCCGATGGTGCCGTTGCCGTTGCCCGTGTACCAGACCTTGCCTTCCTTGTCGACCAGGAGCCCGTGCGGATGCGCGCCGGGGGGAAGATCCCACTCGTTGAATTTCCGCGACTTCGTATCGAAGCGCGCGATGCGGTCGCCCTGCATCACCGTGATGTAGATATTGCCGTCGGGACCGGGCGCGGGATCGCGGGCGAACTTTGGGGTGGGCACCGGCCACTCAGAAATTTTTCCGGAGAGCTGCTTCGCCCCCGGTGCGACGCCGTAGTTGGAGCCGCCGGCAAGCGCGCCGGCGCAATAAAGAAGGAGCAGCATGACCGACAGATCAGTCGAATTTCGCATCGGACTCTCCGCTTGAAGGCGAATCGCGGAAGGGTGAGACTCGGGGCATTCTAGCAATCAAACCCACGGGACGCACGCTGCCTGCGTCCCACCGCTAGAGCGACGCGGACCGCTAAGTCCGCCACGTATGGCCGAACCCTTTCGCCCACGTGGAGCGCATGAAGCGTGATGGGCGATGCTACAATTCCTGCGTCATTTTCCTGTCGGAGCATTACGCATGCAATCGCTCACCCTCACTACTGCGGAACGGCGCCGCGTTGAAAAGCTCGCCCGCGACGCAAAGCGCACTCCCCAGGCCATGCTGCGCTTTGTCCTGCGGGACGGATTCGACTATTGCAGCTACGTGGTGAAGTCGGTCAACGAGGGAATCGCATCGCTCACCCGCGGAGAACGGACGTACTCCACGGACGAGGTCCTGAAGCACGCGCGCGGCGCGACGGAAAAGCGTGGCGCGCGCTTCCACAAGGCCGCTTGAGTGGTCCGAGGCCGCGCGCCGGCAACTGCAGGAGCAAGTCGACTACGTAGCGGCGCAAGGCATCGCCCCACCTGACTTGGTACTCGGTCGCGTGGCTCACGCCTCCGAACTGCTGGAGCGGCATCCGCATATCGGCACGCCCGGACGCGTTTCCGGTACGCGGGAATGGCCGATCAAGGATTCCCCTCTCACCCATGATCTATCGCGTACGGCGGACAAAAATCCAGGTTCTCGCGGTAGTGCACCAGCGGAGATTTTTCCGGGCCGAGTAGCTTTGGTTGTGCGGAACCTCGGCAGATCATTTCCACTCGGTGGCAAGCCGATTCCAGCAACGGTAAACGCAATCGAGTTGGCGGCGGCCGATGCGTTTACGTACCCCTCATAGCCGTAAACACGATGTCTCCAGACTGCCCATTGAACGTGTCCAGTCATTGTCATATTGTGGATCATCGGCTCCGACCATCTGAATGCGAGAGCCACAATGGAATTACCACGAAAGGAATTGACATGGCTAAGTTCCCATCGCGAGACAAGATTGGAAATGCGCTTCTTACCCTAATCTATCTGACTGGTGACGATCAGCACCAGCTACGCGCGTCTGATACCTATAATCCGCTCGCGGATAACCTGCACATCGGAAACGTGGAAAGGCGTCTTGTCCAAGATGAGTATTATGCAAATGGGTCCGCGGCATGGGTCTGGCCGAACATGGTCCAATTGGCCCGTTGGGATCTTGTCGATACGGGGCTTATCGATGGCAGCGAGCATGGAATCTGGCGATTGACCTCGAAAGGAGTTGCTGTCGCCCAGGCGCTCGTGGGAATACCTGATCAGATTGCAGGGATCATGAAACGCCTGAAAGCAAACGTCGGGTCACAGCGGCAACCTAAGAACTAGGCACGATGAACGTAGACAAACTCCTGCGCGAGCTTGTCGCGATCGGTAAATCGGGCGAATTTTCCAAGATCCCGCTGGTCGCCGAGCTTCAGGATCATTCGTCGGTGCTCAGGCTTGCAGATGTTCACCACGATCAACTGATCGCCTTTGCCATGAGCCAGCCGCTCGCTGACCAAATTGCTCTCGTTAAATCAATTGCTGTGGTCGAGAATCAAATAGGGGGATTGGGTAGCGTTACTAATCTCGAGCGTCTCTTAGCCCTAGTCCTTGACCCGGAACGAAAGCTACTCGATTGGATACTACGCAATACGAAGAGTTATTCGTACTACTCCTTCGACGCATGCTCGATTGAGGAATACGATGCGGCGTGTCGACGCAAAGCCGAGCGTGCCACTGAAGGAATCAGGCGCGACGAAGCGCGACAGGCTCAAGACAGGAAGCTCATCAGCGAAACGGCGACGAAGAATCTGTTTAACGCGGTCCGTCGCGGGGATCTGAAGGCTGTGCGCGCGCTGGTCCAAAAAGTTGCGGACGTCAACTTGCTTACACCAGATGGGTCCTCGCTGGTCAGCTTGGCCACCTCGAAAGGGTACGACGCTATTGCTACTGAGTTGCGCAATGCGGGTGCAAAATAACCGCTGGGCGGCGAGATTGGTAACGTCCTAGGACAGCCAATCCATCGATCTCAAGTGAGCCGGCCCTGATACCGCCACTTGCTTCTCCACAACTCAATTACTCGATTAGGAAAATCAGGATCTGAAGCGGACTTGCTCCTCCCGATTCTACTCGCGTCGTACCTTTTGAGCGCTCTGAATAGATCGCCTTTCTCTTCATCTAGGTAGCTCTTGAAAATTACACAGCCGTATCTAAGGTTAGTTCTGAGGCTAAGAAGATTATCACCGGATCTTCCCATCAGCCTTATCCAGTAAGGATGCACCTGCATATATCCCTGTGCTCCGGAACTCGCGACCGCAAATTTTCGGAATCCGCTCGCGTCGTCAATTAGCGCAAGTACCAACTGCGGGTCAAGCCCGGCCCGGGTCGCTTCATAGTGTACAGTCCTCAGAAATTCGACTCTCGATTTGAAGGTCGGTATCTCCATCTCCAGTCTTGGGGTCATCTCCGCCAGCCAGTTAACAGCAGCGACGGAGTTCGTAAATCCATGCCGAGGGGCCGCCTGATCGGCAATAGACGCCTGAAGACCCGCCCGCGCCTCAGCCGCAAGACTCTCATACTTGTCTTTGCTCTCTTCCTTCACATCAGTACCAGACAGCACGTCCCGAACAAAATCAGCGGGAAGCGCAAAGCCAATACCGGCTTCGCCTTTTATTTTCGAGGTAGTGATTCCGATCAAGGCCCCATCTTCATCAAAAAGGCCTCCACCGCTTGAGCCATTCGAAAAAATTGCCGAGGTTTGAACAAAATTGAGGTCTCCTGTCGTTCTCAACCCCGAAACGAGGCCCTCTGAGAGAGTAAGTTCCAGGCCAAAGGGCGATCCAATTGAATAAGCACGCTGTCCGACCTTTAACGCCTTGATCGAAATAAAACGAGTTATGGGTGGAAACGGGAGACTTGAAACGTTCAGCAGGCACAGATCGGCGAAAATATGCCTGCGCAACAATTGCGCCCTAAAGGAGAGCTGGTTTTGAATGACCCTTACGTCTCTGACATTCGCAACGACATGGCAGTTCGTAATAATGTGGTCCTTGCTTACAACAACGCCGCTGCCTTGACTTATCACGCCAGAAGTGTCGAGACCCCCGACGACCACTACGCTCTTGGAAACTTCCTCGTAGATCCGATCTGGCGACTTCGCCAGACCCGCGAATGGATACAAGAAGAATATAGAAAGACCTAAGCCAGCGGCGAGTCGGCTCAATATTGTGAATCCAGTCGGAGTCAGCTCAAACACGTCGTCCGCGTCATCTTCGGCAGCTGCCCAAACACGCCCGGCATGCCCGAATTTTTTGCAGAACGCGAGTCCAGGCAGAACCTCGCAGGACTTGGAATCTGGCGCGCCCGGCGCGAATTGAACGCGCGACCTTTGGCTTCGGAGGCCAACGCTCTATCCCCTGAGCTACGGGCGCGGGGAGCGAAATTATACCTCGCGCGACTCGGCAGCCGGCACCGCTGCGGCGGCGGACGGCCGAAGGGCCTCGATGAGGCGCATGGTTTCATCGACCGAGGCCGCGACGCTCAGGCTGCGCGCGATGCTCGGGCGCAGCACGCCGTAGGCGCGAAAGCGCTCGATCAAGGCCGTGAACGGCCGCCAGAAATCATCCGTGGCGCACAGGATCACGGGCTTGTCCTGCAGGCCGAGATCGTTCAAGGTGAGCATTTCGATCAACTCGTTGAGCGTTCCAATGCCGCCGGGAAGCGCGACGAAGCAGTCGGAGGCCTCCGCCATCTGCTGCTTGCGCTCGGCGAGCGAGTCGACGATTTGCAGCGTGCCGACGTTGTCCGCGGCGCGCTCGGACCGGATGAGATGGCGCGGCATGATGCCGAGTACTTCGCCCCCCGCCGCCGCGGCGGCGCGCGCCGCAATGCCCATCAGCCCTCTGCCGCTGCCCCCGTATACCAGGCGCAAGCCGCGCGCCGCGCACGCCGCGCCAAACTCCGCAGCCAGATCGCGCGCCGCCGCCGGCAGGTCTTCGACCGCGGAGCAGAAAAGGCACACCGAGCGCGCGGCCATGCTAGCCCCTTATTACCGCGTCCAAGCCGATGTCCACGGCCGGCGCGGATTGGGTGATGCGGCCGACCGAGATGAAGTCGACGCCGGTCTCGGCGATGGCGCGAATGTTCTCCAGGCGCACGCCGCCCGAAGCCTCGAGCGGAACCCGGCCCCCGGAAAGCGCAACCGCCCGGCGCATTGTCTCCAGGCTCATATTGTCGAGCAGGATCATGTCGGCGCCCGCCGCGAGCGCTTCCTTCACCTGATCGAGCGTGTCGCACTCGACTTCGATCTTGGTCAGCACCGGAACCCCTGCGCGGGCACGCTTCACGGCAGCCGCGATCGAGCCGCAAACGTTGATGTGGTTGTCTTTGATCAGTATCCCGTCGTCCAGGCGCAGGCGATGATTACGCGCCCCGCCCAGCTGCGCGGCGTGCTTCTCCAGCGCGCGCAGCCCGGGAGTCGTCTTGCGCGTATCGAGCAGCACCGCGCGCGTGCCGGCAATGCGTTCGACATATTGCGCGGTGAGCGTGGCGATGCCCGAGAGATGCTGCAGAAAGTTGAGCGCGGTGCGCTCGACGGCGAGCAGCCCGCGCGCGGGGCCCTCCACGCGCCCCATCGCCGCGCCGGCCTTGACGCGCTCGCCGTCCCTCACCCGCAATTCGACGCGGCACTCCGGCACGCGGCGGCGAAAAACCTGCGCCGCGACCTCGATTCCGGCGACGACGATGTCCTGGCGCGCATTCAGCGCGAGCTCGGCGCGGGCATCGGCCGGAATCACGAGCTCCGAGGTCAGGTCGCAGAAGCCGATATCCTCGGCGAGCGCGCGGTCGATCAATTCTTCGACGACGATGGGATCGATCATGGAGTCACGGAACGCGCGGGCATGAGGCGCCGCAGCTTTGGAATTTTGGAATTCACTCGAAATTATCGGCCTTAGCGACAGCCGCGGCAAGCGTGTTGGCGCTATAATGCGCGCCTTTCCAGGCTTGCAAAAGGCGCCCCTTTGAGCGCGGACCCCTCGCACAATTCCACGAGCAAGACACCCGCGCAGCGTGTCACCGTGGTCGTGCTCGCCGTTGTCGTTCCGATCATTATCATCGTGCTGCTGACGCAGCTGGTATTCCGGGGCAGTCAAGCCGACAAGGACAGCGCCGTTATGTCGCCCGCAGCCGTAGAAGAGCGCATCAAGCCGGTCGCCGATGTCAATATGGGCGAAACCGCCGCTGCCCGAGCGCCCGGGGCGAGCGCCGTCACCGCGGTTTCCGGGGCAGCCGGCAAGCCGGATGGACGAAAAGTGTATGAATCGACCTGCACCGTCTGCCACGGCACCGGCGTCGCCAATGCGCCCAAGTTCGGCGACAAGGCGGCGTGGGCCCCACACCTCGTGCACGGCGTCGGGCATCTCTATGTGAACGCGCTTAAAGGCGAAGGCGCGATGCCGCCGAAAGGCGGCAATCTCACCTTGTCGGATGCAGAGGTCAAGGCGGCGGTGGATTACATGCTCAGTGCGGTGAAATAGAACTGGGCGCCCCTCGCATAGCGACGTGGGTAGCGTGCGGCGCGCGCACGCGCCAGCGCGCATGATCGGCGTGCGCATGGCGCACGCTACGATCTGAATCCTCATGATCGATCACCTCGATCACATCGTCCTCACCACGGCGCGCACCGAGCCGTGCATCGACTTCTACACGCGGGTGCTGGGAATGTACTTCGAGCGCTTCGGCCAAGGCCGCATGGCGCTGAAATTCGGCAAGCAGAAGATCAATCTGCACGAAAAGGGCAGGGAGTTTGAGCCCCGAGCGACGCTCGCCGCTCCGGGGACACTCGACATCTGCTTCATCGCGGCGGTGCCGCTCAAGGACGTGATCACGCGGCTCGCTGCGTGCAGCGTCCCCATCATAGAGGGGCCGGTGATGAAGACCGGCGCGCGCGGGCCGATTCGCTCAGTCTATGTGCGCGATCCCGACGGCAATCTGATCGAGATTTCGGAGCAGGCCGCTTGAGCCTGCGTTTCATTCAATAGGAGGAAAGTCCATGAAGCTCATGAAATTCTCTGGAGCAGTAATCGCATTCGCACTCTTCACCGGAGCGCAGGCGCAGCAGCCCATCATCATCAAGTTCAGCCACGTCGTCACCGACGACACCCCCAAGGGCAAGGGCGCGATCCGCTTCAAGCAGCTCGCCGAAGCGAGGACCCAGGGCCGGGTGAAGGTGGAGATCTATCCCAACAGCCAGCTCTACAAGGACCGCGAGGAGCTCGAAGCGCTGCAGCTGGGCGCGGTGCAGATGCTCGCGCCCTCGGTGTCGAAGTTCGGACCCCTCGGCGTGCGCAAGTTCGAGGTATTCGATCTGCCCTATATGTTCGCCGACGAGAGGTCGCTCGAACACGTCGTCGAAGGCCCGGTCGGCAAGGGACTGTTCAAGCTGCTCGAGCCCAAGGGCATCGTCGGCCTCGCCTACTGGTTCAACGGCTTCAAGGAATTCACCGCCAACAAGCCGCTGCGCAAACTCGATGATTTCAAGGGCCTGAAGATCCGCATTCAGTCTTCGAAGATTCTCGAAGGCGAGATCAAGGCCTTCGGCGCGATCCCGCAGGTGATGGCGTTCTCCGAGGTCTACACCGCTCTGCAGCAGGGAGTGGTCGACGGCGAGGAGAACACGCCCTCGAACAAGTACACGCAAAAGATGCACGAGGTGCAGAAGCACATGACCCTGTCCGACCACGGCGTGGTCATGTACGCGGTCGTCGTCAACAAAAAATTCTGGGACGGTTTGCCGGCGGATGTTCGCAAGAGTCTCGGCGAAGCCATGGCGGAATCGACCCAGTACGTGTGGGACATTGCGAAGAAAGAAAACGACGACGCGCTGGCGAAAATAAAGGCGGCCAAGACCACCGAGGTGTACGTGCTGCCCGCAGCCGAGAAAGCGGTGTGGCGCAAAGCGATGCTGCCGCTCTACCAGGAGTACGAAGGCGTCGTCGGCAAGGACACGCTGCAGGAGATCGAAAAAACGGTCGCGCAATCCTCGGCAAAAAAATAGCCGGCTGCGGCGGCCGGCCGCCGCGCGGCGCTCTCATGGGCACGTTCAACCGCGTCCTCGATCATCTCGAAGAATGGCTGGTCGCGAGCTTCATGGCGCTCGCGACCCTGGTTGTCTTCGTCGCGGTGCTGCACCGCTACACCGCCTCCATTCCCTGGGTCTGGCAATTCACCCAGCACCTGAGCCTTACCTGGGCGCAGGAGCTGTGCATTTATCTCTTCATCTGGATGGCGAAATTCGGCGCGGCGTACGGCGTGCGCACGGGCATTCACGTCGGCGTTGACGTTCTGGTGCGGCTGCTCGCGCCGCCCAAGCGGCGCTTCTGGGTCACCTTCGATCTGCTCGCGGGGGCGTTTTTCACCGGGGTAATCGCCGTTCTCGGCGGAATGTTCGTGTGGCGCATGGTTGGCACCGGGCAGGTCTCGCCCGACCTCGAGCTGCCGATGTGGATCGTCTATCTCGCGGTGCCGCTCGGCTCCTCCCTCATGTGCTATCGCTTCCTGCAGGTCGCATGGCGCTTCCGCCGCACCGGCGAGCTGCCGGCGCACAGCCACGCGCATGTTGAGGGCCTCAGCGCGGGGGCGCGCACGTGAACGCCTGGATCATTTTCATCCTGCTGATCGTCCTCATGCTGACCGGCATGCCGATTTCGATCGCTCTCGGCCTCACCGTGCTCAGCTTCCTCTTTTTCATGACCGACCTGCCCGCCGAGCTCGTGTCGCAGCGGCTCTTTACCGGGCTCGACCAGTTCGCGATCATGGCGATCCCCTTTTTCATTCTCGCCGGCACCTTCCTCACCCACGGCGGGGTGGCGCTGCGCATGATCCGCTTCGCCACCGCGCTGGTCGGCCACCTGCACGGCGGCCTCGCCATGGCGGGCGTGTTCGCCTGCGCGCTGTTCGCCGCGGTGTCGGGCTCCAGCCCGGCAACGGTGGTGGCGATCGGCAGCATCCTCATTCCGGCGATGGAAAAGCAGGGCTACCCGCGCAAATTCGGGGTCGGCGCGATCGGCACCGCGGGCGCCCTCGGCATTCTGATCCCGCCCTCCATCGTGATGGTGATCTACTCGGTCTCCACCAATACCAGCGTGGGCAAGCTCTTCATCGCCGGCATCGTGCCGGGCATTCTGCTTGCCGCGCTCCTGATGGGCATCACCTGGGTCGTCGCTAAACGCAACAACTACCCGCGCATGCAGCGCGCCGACCTGAAGGAGATCTGGTCGTCGTTCCGCGACGCGATCTGGGGCTTGTTGCTGATCGTGGTGGTGATCGGCGGCATCTACGGCGGCGTGTTCACGCCGACCGAGGCGGCGGCGATGAGCGCGGTATACGCCTTTTTCGTCGCCGTGTTCGTCTACAAGGACCTGAAGCTTTCCGAGGTGCCCAAAGTCCTGCTCGCTTCGGCCAACATGAGCGCGATGCTGCTCTACATCATCACCAACGCCATTCTGTTCTCGTTCCTGCTCACCTCCGAAAATATCCCGCAGGCGATGGCGCAGTGGATCATCGACAAGCATCTCTCCGCCTGGGTGTTCCTGCTCGGGGTCAATATCCTGCTCCTGATCGCAGGCAATTTTATGGAGCCGACCTCGATCGTGCTGCTGCTCGCGCCGATCCTGTTTCCGGTGGCGATGAAGCTCGGCGTCGATCCCATCCATTTCGGCATCGTCATGACCATCAACATGGAAGTCGGGCTGATCCATCCGCCCGTCGGGCTCAATCTCTACGTCGCCAGCGGCATCGCCAAGATGGGGCTCACCGAAACGACCGTCGCGTTCGCGCCGTGGCTCGTGGTCATGGTGCTGTATCTGCTGCTCGTCACCTACGTGCCGGAGATCGCAACCTGGCTGCCGGACCTGATTTACAAGCGTCCCGGATAACGGCGCTTCCTGACTTCGAGCGCCGCTTCCGCTAAAATGGCGCATCCGCTGATCGAAGCCCGCTTTCCGGTGAAAGCGCCGCTTCACCGGCGGAGTCCCGAATGATCCCTCATCTCACCACCGCACTCACCGGCCCGCTGCGGGAGCTCGAACGCACCGCGCCGGCGGAGTAAACAAAGATGAAGCTCGCCTTCATCGCCGATCCGCTGCCCTCGTTCAAGATTTACAAGGACTCGACCTACGCCATGATGGTCGAGGCGGCGAAGCGCGGCCACGAGCTCTACTTCCTGCTCCAGGAAGGCCTGATGTGGAAGGGCGGCCGCGTTCTCGGCGAAAGTTGTCGCCTGACGCTTACCGGCAAGAAAGATCCCTGGTACGAGGCCGCACCGTCGAAGGAAACGCCGCTCGCGGAATTCGACGCGCTGCTGATGCGCAAGGACCCGCCGTTCGACGCGGAGTACGTCGCCAGCACCTGGCTCTTGGAGCTTGCGCAGCGCGAGGGCGTGAAAGTGTTCAACGATCCGCGCGCAATCCGCGACCACAGCGAGAAGCTCGCCATCGCCAGGTATCCCCAGTTCACCGTGCCGACCCTGGTGACGCGCCTCGCGGCGCAGCTCCAGGATTTCATCGACGCCCACCGCGACGTCATCCTGAAACCGCTCGACGGCATGGGCGGGGACTCCGTGTTTCGCGTCACGGATCGCGACCCCAACCGCAACGTCATCATCGAGACGCTCATCCGCGACGGACAGAAATCGGTCATGGCGCAGCGCTACATCCCGGAGATCCGCGACGGCGACAAGCGCATCCTGCTGATCGCGGGAAAACCCGTTCCCCACTGCCTCGCGCGCATACCCAAGGCGGGCGAGACGCGCGGCAACCTCGCCGCCGGCGGGACGGGAGTGGCCCGGCCGCTTTCCAAACGCGATCTGGAGATCGCCAACAAGCTCGGACCTGAGCTGGCGCGCCAGGGTCTGCTTCTGGTGGGTCTGGACGTGATCGGCGACTGGCTCACCGAAATCAACGTCACCAGCCCCACCTGCTTCCAGGAAATCACCCAGCAATCCGGCTTCAACGTCTCCGGGATGTTTCTCGATGCGCTGGAGTCCGCGGTTCGCTCAGGCTAGATCCGCGTGCGCCCCTTCCCTTTACCGAAATTCTCCAGGGGCTGCAAAATAGGGTTTTCGGCGCGCGGGTGACCGTCACGCGCCTGGACCCCTGGGAAGAAGGACGTTCATGGTTGGAATCCTGATCATTTCGCATGGCGCGTTTGGCGAGGCGCTCATCCACGGTGCCAGCCATGTGCTCGGCAAGCGTCCGTTGAACGTGCGCCAGGTGGGCGTGACAGTCCACGACGATCCCGACGCCATCCTGCCCCAGGCCCAGGATCTGGTGCGCCAGCTCGACAGCGGCGCCGGCGTGCTGGTGCTCACCGACATCCTCGGAGCGACGCCTTCGAATATCGCCACGCGCCTGCTCAAACCGGGCAAGGTCGAAGGCCTCGCGGGTGCGAGCCTGCCGATGCTGATCAGGGCGCTGACCTACCGCGAGGAGTCGCTTGCCGCCGTTGTGAACAAGGCGATCAGCGGCGGGTACGAGGGCGTTGTCCATCTGAACACCGATACATGCAATGCCGCAAACCGAAGCTGAAATCGTCAACAAGCTCGGGCTGCACGCGCGCGCCGCGGCGAAACTTACCCAGATTGCCGCGGGCTTCTCGGCGGACATCTGGCTTGCGCGCAACGGCCGCCGCGTGAACGCGAAGAGCATCATGGGCGTGATGATGCTTGCCGCCGGAAAAGGCAGCCGCATTTCGATCGAAGCCGAAGGCCAGGACGCGAATGAGGCGCTGGCAGCGATTCTCCGGCTCATCGCCGACCGCTTCGATGAAGCGGAGTGAGGGTCCGTGAAGCCGGCCGAATCTCCCCAAGCCATCGGCGCGAGCTTCACCCTGCACGGCGCCGGCGTCTCTTCGGGCATTGCCATCGGCTTTGCCCATCTCATTTCCACCGCGCGCCTGGAGGTCGCCCACTACGAGATTCGGCCCCAGGATGTCGGCGCGGAGGTGCTGCGCTTCGACAATGCCGTCGCGCAGGTGCGCGGCGAACTCGCCGGGCTGCAGGCGAGTGTCCCGGCGTCCGCTTCGGCGGAGATGGGCGTGTTTCTCAACCTGCACGCGATGATACTGAACGACTCCAACCTGTCCGCGGCGCCGCGCGAGC
>JBGPYQ010000096.1:0-11415 GCA_041493345.1 Gammaproteobacteria bacterium
ATGCTGGAGACGCTGGCGGGCGTGGCGGTGCTGCTCGGGTTCACGCTCGGCGGCGGCTTGCAGCTCCTGTCCGACGCCTGGGAGCGCACATTCGATTCGGGCAGCTACACGTTCGGCATCGCGCTGATCGTCTCGGTCGCGCTGATCTCAGGCGCCATTGACCTGCCCTTCAGCCTGTACCGCACGTTCGTGATCGAGGCGCGTTTCGGCTTCAACCGGATGAGCCTGGCCCTGTTCTTCTTAGATATCGCGAAGCAGGCGGCTCTGGGCGCCCTGTTCGGGATTCCGCTCGTGTTCTGCGTGCTCTGGCTCATGGACCGCATGGGCGGGACCTGGTGGCTGTACGTATGGCTGACCTGGGTCGCCTTCAACCTGCTGGTGGTGACCCTCTACCCGACCCTGATCGCGCCGCTATTCAACAAGTTCACGCCGATAGCGGACGCCAACCTGCGGAGCCGGATCGAAAACCTGCTCGCCCGATGCGGCTTTCGCATACAGGGCCTGTTTGTGATGGACAGCTCCAGGCGCTCGAGCCACGGCAACGCGTATTTCACCGGTTTCGGCGCGGCCAAGCGGATCGTGCTGTTTGATACATTGATTTCGCGGCTTGAGCCGCCGGAAATCGAGGCGGTGCTTGCTCACGAGCTGGGGCATTTTTCCCGCCATCATGTATGGAAGCGCATGGCCTTGCTGTTTTCCGCGAGCCTCGCGTTCCTGTACTTGCTCGGATGGCTCATCGGGCAGGATTGGTTCTACGGTGCGTTGGGCGTGCGCTCGCAGACTACGGCGATGGCGCTGGTCTTGTTCTTCATGGTGGTCCCGGTATTTACTTTCCTGATGCAGCCGCTCGCATGCCTTTATTCGCGCCGGCACGAATTCGAGGCGGATGCCTATGCGGCCCGCCACGCCGACTCCGGGAGCCTTGTCCAGGCCCTGGTCAAGCTGTACCAGGACAACGCAGCGACGCTCACGCCTGACCCGCTGCACTCCGCTTTTTTTGATTCGCACCCGCCAGCGGCGCTGCGCGTAGCGCGGCTTCAGGCCCAGCGGCACTGAACGGAGCAGACCATGACCTCGCTCGCCACAAGAAATTGCAGCCCATTGCCCGCCGGCACGCCGGCGCTTTCGCGCGCAAGCATCGACTCGCTGCTGAAGCAAGTGCCGGGGTGGGCGTACGATGGGAAGGTCATCGCGAAGAACTGGTCATTCAAGAACTTCCACCAGACCATGGCGTTCGTGAACGCGGTCGCATGGGTCGCGCACCGCGAAGATCATCATCCCGACATGAGCATCGGCTACAATCGCTGCCGTGTGGAGTTCAGCACGCATTCGATAGGCGGGATATCCGAGAACGACTTCATCTGCGCCGCGAAGATAGAAGCGCTGGGAGCGCTCTGAGCGGCACCGCACGGCGTGATGCCGCAGGGAGAATGCTTCTGAAGACGATTTTCTCCTCGCTCAACCTGATCGAGATGCACCACTTGAAGAATCTGCTTCAGGCCGAGGGCATACGCTGCCGCATCAAGAACGAAGACCTGGTCCGCCTGGCGGGCGAAATCCCCTTCACCGAATGCGCCATGCAGCTCGTCATTGAGCGCGAAGAGGACTCTGCAGCCGCCGAAGCGACCGTAAAGGATTTCCTGCGGCCGCAGCGAAGCCCCGCCGATTCCTGGCGCTGCGGGCGGTGCGGGGAAGCGATCGAAGGGCAGTTTACGGCGTGCTGGAATTGCGGCGCCGGCAGATGAGAACCGCGTTGAGAAACTCGGGCTAGGTCGCGAGGCTTGCTACGCCGAGAATCAGCAGCATCAGCAGCCACATGACGAGGGCACGCCAGATGAGTCCGATGGTGGTGTCAAGATGACCGGCATCCGCCTGCTCGCCAATGCCCAATTCGGGCCGATCGACGATTGCGCCGTCCTCGACGAGAGGTGACCCCAGCTTGACGCCCATTGCACCGGCTCCGCTCGCGAGCACGACACCCAGCGAACGATCCGGCCAATGCGAGGCTTGCGTCCGCCAGCAGTAGATCGCATCCTCGAAATCGCCTACGATCGCGAACGCGGCGGCGGTGAACCGCGCCGGGAGCCAATCCAGCGCTGCGAATGACTGGCGCGCGAACCGGCCGAATTGTCCGGGTTGCGGCGCGTCCCCCGTGCCCCATCGGCGCTCGAGGGACTTCGCGAGGCGATACAGGATCGCTCCAGCCGGCCCCGGCAGCAGCACAAACCAGAATACGACCGCGAAAACGTGGCGATGCGCTGTGATGAGCGCCTCCTCGATGGCTAGCCGCGCGACCATCTCGGCGTCGAGCCCGTCGCAGTTCCGACCTCGCCAGACGGCGAGCGTCTCCCGGGCCTTGGCGATATCGTCCTGCTTCAGGGCCAGATGGATGTCGGTAAAGTAGTGGCTGCACTGGCGAAAGCCCATGGTGGCGTAGAGCGCCGCGACATTCAGCACCAGCGCAAGCGCCGGACTTGCGTGGTATGCGACGGCGTAAATCAGCCAGGTGACGAGCACAGGCGGCACCACGGCGAGCAGCCAGGCAATCACGCCATGCTGCGCCCCTCCCGCGTTGAATTTCCTCTCCAGAAATGCCGCGTAGCGCGCCACCGGGGAGAACAGAGTGCGGCGGTCCGCAAGCGGGTGCCATTGTTCGAGCACCAGCGCGGCGATCAAGGCAAGGAGACTCATGATCCTCTTGGCAGCAGCGGGTCAAGATATCATATCGCCGATGTCCGGGGCGCAGCCATATACGAGGGGATCTAGCCGTTCAGCAACGAGCAGAAATTCATCAGCATTCCGGCCGTAGCCCCCCAGATGTAGTACTGCCGGTACGGCACGGCGTAATAGCGCCGCCGCTGGCCGTCGTGAACGACGCTGTTTCGCTGGTGGTTGGCGGGATCCAGCAAGAATTCGAGAGGTACCTCAAAAACTTCCGCCACTTCGAATTTATCCGGCTGCAGCTCAAGCGGCGGGGTCACCAGGCCGACTACCGGAGTCACGCTATAGCCGGTAACGGTAAGGTACGGGTACAAATTCCCGAGAACCTCGACGCGTGTTGCCGACAACCCGATTTCCTCTGCAGTCTCGCGCAAGGCAGTCTCTGCGGCGGATGCGTCGCGGGGTTCCGCTCGCCCGCCCGGAAAGCTGATTTGTCCGGCGTGGTCGTTCAAATGCGGCGTACGACGAGTAAAAAGAACGGTAAATTCGTTCTCGCGCCGTACCACCGGCACCAGCACGGCAGCCGGCCGAATTTCATCGTCCTTGCGCCAGAGGTGTCCGTCTCCGACCGTGATCGGCACCCACGCGCGATTTTCGGCGAAGCGGGAACGCAGCCAAGCTTCGCTATGACAGGGAGGAATCATGCCGTGATGCGGAATTCTTCGGGTCAACGCCGATTCTACCGCGGGGCGTGCCGACCGCGCCGGCGTGGCGAGGGATTGCGCGCGGGGCGCCGAGGAGTATGCTGGCGTCGAAGGGAATAATCCGGCGACGGCCGGTGTTTACCGGGCTGGAAGTCGACTGGACCCTGCCGGGGCAGCCTGGACAGGAAATCCTTTCACCCCACTCGTCACAGGAGAGTCTATGAAGATCCGTGTTGCAGCACTGTTCGCGGCGCTGATGCTGGTGAGCGCCACCGCATTTGCCTTCCACTGCCCGGCCGACATGAAAAAGATCGATGAGGCGCTGGCCAAGAACCCCAAGCTTTCGACGGCCCAGATGAGCGAAGTGAAAAAGTACCGTGCTGATGGCGAGGCCATGCACAAGTCCGGAAAACACCAGGATTCCGTCGATACGCTTGCAAAGGCGATGAAAATTCTGGGTATTTAGCGACTGCGGTTCCGCAGGTAAAAAAGCCGCGGAAATCCGCGGCTTTTTTTTCCGAAAGCGGATAGAAAAGCCTTCAGCGCTCAAATGATCGCGTGCGCCTGAAGCGATCGGTTGCCTCGATCAGGGCAGCGAGGATCCCCGGTTCCCAGACCGAGTGGCCGGCATCCGGGACAATCCGGTACTCGGCTTGCGGCCAGGAGCGATGCAATTCGTGCGCGGACACGAGCGGGCAGACCATGTCATAACGCCCCTGTACGATCATCCCGGGAATGCTGCGCAGCTTGTGCGAATTCGCCAGTAGCGAGTTCTCCGGAAGAAAGACGCCGTTGAGAAAATAGTGCGCCTCGATCCGTGCCAGGCCCAACGCCACCACGTCCCCGGCAAAATACGCGACCGTGTCGGGGCTGGGCAACAGGGTCGAGCAGGACCCTTCGTACACGCTCCAGGAGCGCGCCGCGGGCATGTGCACTGCGGGGTCCGGATCCAGCAGGCGCCGATGGTAGTTGCGCAGCAGATCGTCGCGCTCTCCTTGCGGCAGGAAGCCGGCAAACTTTTCCCAGGCCTCGGGATAGACGCTGCGCAAGCCGTAGAGAAACCAGTCGATCTCGCTTTCGCGGCACAGGAAAATCCCGCGCAGGATGAGCCCGAGGCAGCGCTCCGGGTGAGTCTCGGCGTACGCAATTGCCAGTGTGCTGCCCCAGGACCCGCCGAACACGAGCCAGCGCTCCACGCCCAGATGCCGGCGCAGCGTCTCCAGGTCGGCTATGAGGTGCTGCGTGGTGTTATCGCGCAACTCGCCGAGCGGCGTCGAGCGCCCCGCGCCTCGCTGGTCATAGACAATGATGCGGAAGGAGCCGGGATCAAAAAAGCGCCGCTGCCTGGGCGTGCTGCCCGCCCCGGGTCCGCCGTGCAGGAATACCGCCGGAATTCCGCCCGGGTTGCCGCATTCCTCCCAGTACATCGAGTGAATGGCGTCAAGCTGCAGCATGCCGCTTGCGCGCGGCTCGATTTCTGAAAACAGGACCGGAACGACGGATGCTGCGAGACGATCCATTGCGGTGCCGCTCAGGGGATCAATATCGCCGATCCGGTAGTCTTTCGCGCTTCCAGGTCGCGGTGCGCCTGAGCCGCGTCTTTCAGCGCGTAGCGTTGATTGATTTCTATCTTCACTTTACCCGACAGCACAATGTCAAACAGGTCCTTCGAGGTTTGCTCAATGTCCTCGCGCCTTGCGGTGTAGGTTTGCAGGGTCGGGCGCGTGACATAGAGCGAGCCCTTCTGCGCGAGCAGCGAAAGCTCGAGGGGCGGAACCGGCCCCGACGCATTGCCGAAACTTACCAGCAGTCCAAAAGGCCGCAGACAGTCGAGCGAGCCCATAAAGGTATCCTTGCCGACCGAATCGTACACCACCGGCAGGCCTTGCCCTTTGGTGATCTCCTTGACCCGCTCGACAAAATTCTCCTTGCGGTAGTTGATGCAGTGATCGGCCCCATGCGCCTTTGCGAGCGCGCATTTTTCGTCCGAGCCGGCGGTGCCGATCACGGTGGCCCCGAGCGCCTTCAGCCACTGGCACGCGATCAGACCGACGCCGCCCGCAATGGCATGGAACAGAACGGTGTCTCCACGCTGGACCCTGTAGGTACGCTTGATGAGGTACTGCGCGGTCATGCCCTGCAGCATCATTGCCGCACCCTGCTCGAAGGACAGTCCGTCCGGCAGCCTGCATAAACGGGCCGCAGGCAGGTTCCGCGCCTCGCAATAGCCGCCGACCGGGCCGCCTGCATAGGCGACGCGATCGCCTGCCTTCACATGCGTCACCCCGGTGCCCACAGCCTCGACCACTCCCGCCCCTTCATTCCCCATTCCGGAGGGCAAGGGCAGCTTGTACAGGCCGGTGCGCTGGTATACGTCGAGAAAATTGAGCCCGCATGCCTTGTGAAGTACTCGCGCCTCTCCCGGACCCGGGTTCCCCAGCTGTACGTCTTCCCATTGCATGACCTCCGGTCCGCCCTGCTGATGAATGCGAATCGCTTTCGGCATGTCTACTCCTCGGTTTAGGTTAGCTTCCTGTTGCCACAATTAATATTGTTCTTCGCGCAGGTCCGGGATTGGACCCGTTAGGGACACCGGATCGGCGGTCGGAACGTCGAGCGAATCCGATTCGCGCGAAGGCCGTTCCGCCAAAACCAGGCGCTTGCCTGGACGGAACATCGTGCCGGCGTGCACATCTATGCCTCGATCATTTCTCCGGAGGATCCTTACGACCGGCGGTCGACTGCTGCAGCACGTTCCACCATGCTTCGAAAAGGGCGCCCGGGGAATTGCCGCTGGCCGGGGCCGACCCGCCCCGGGAATTCATCGCCTGCCCAGCGCCAGCTTGCAACGCCGCGAGACTCGCCCTTTGCCTTTCCAGGCCCTCGATGGTCATGCGCAAGACATTCAAATTGGTGTTGAGCCACGTCTCGACCGATTTCAAATCGGCAATGCGCTTCTCGATTTCGCCCACGTTGACCGTCGGAGGGATCATTCCCGACATCGGCAATCCCATCGGACCCCACAGGCTTTTCAGGAATTCAAAGGGATCGGGAGACGGGTTCATGGCGGAAATGGCACAAGACAATCAAGTCTATTGCGAGACGCTCAGAAACTCCAGCACTTCGCCGCGCCTGGACATGGTGTCCTGGTAGCCGAGCTCGATCAGGGCGCGGCAGTAGCCCTTTTCAAACAGCAGATAACTCGCCAGGGTCGACCCGGTGCGGTTCATCGCGCCGATGCCTCGAAGCAGGAACCGCACGGCCCAGGGCAGCTCGTTGACATGGCGCATCGCTATCCGCTCCAGGGGCTCGCTGGGCGAGATCACCAGCACCTTGATCGGCCGCAGGGGCAATCCTCCTTCCTTTATTTTTTCAGGGGGAATCAGGCTGATCGTGCGGTTGATGCGCTGCAGGCGTTCGATATCCACTTGGAGACTGTCCAGAAAAATGCTGTTCATGGCGTGGCCGGCGATCTGCGCGAGCGAAGGATATTGATTGCCGCGCACACGCGGCGGATCCGCACTCACGGCCCCCCGGCCGGTTCCGACCACGAGCACACGGTCGGCCCCCAAATGCAGCGCGGGGCTGATCGGGGCGATCTGGCGCATCGACCCGTCTCCGAAGTATTCACGATTGATCTTCACTGAAGGAAAGATGAACGGCAGAGCGGACGACGCCATCAGATGCTCCACCCTGAGCGGCATCGCAGACCCGATGCGCTGGGTTCGCTCCCACTCCTGGGTACCGATCCCGCCCTGGTAGAAGGACACGCTCTGCCCGGACGAATAACCCGAGCAGGTGATCGACACCGCGTAAAGGCAACCGTTGTCGATGTTTTCCTGGATGCGGCCGAATTCGAGAGTGCGCGATAACATCTCTCCGAGCGGAGTGCTGTCAAGCAGCGACACGGGACTGGAGCGTGAAATCAACATCAGCGCCGCGAGCCAGCGCGCGCCGACCCGGAAAATGCTGATCGGGTCGGAACGGTAGACGTGGTGGACGTGAAAGTTCTCCCATACCTCGAGCAACTTGCCCACTGCCGCACCGAAGTTGTCGGCATATGCCGCAAGCGTCGCGGCGTTGACTGCGCCGGCCGAAGTGCCGCAGAGGATGGGGAACGGGTTGTTTTCCGGCATCGGCAGCAGTTCCCTGAATGCCTTGAGCACGCCGACCTGATAAGCAGCCCGGGCACCGCCTCCCGTCAGAATGAGGCCCGCCTTGGATCGCGTTGACGCAAAGTTCACTGCCATGCTCTATACCGTCGTCATCAGGGAAGGTGCCTCGCCGGTTTGCGAATTTACCCGATTTAGCCCGGACGCGTGAACAGCCGCATTTGCTCGCGGGAAGCGTTGGAATCCACCACCGTCAGCGCAGTCATGTTGACCATGCGCCGTACGGTGGCCGATGGCGTGAGAATGTGCACCGGCCGCGCCGCTCCGAGCAGGACCGGTCCGATGGTAATCCCGTCCCCGGCGGCGGTCTTGAGGAGATTGAAAGCGATATTGGCGGCATCCAGCGTCGGCATGATGAGGAGGTTGGCCTCGCCTTTTAACCGCGAGCGCGGAAAGGTCGCCAGGCGCAACTCCGGGTTAAGCGCCGCATCGCCATGCATCTCGCCTTCGATCTCCAGCCCCGGCGCAAGCGACCGGATCATCTCCAGCGCCTGCCGCATCTTCTGCGCGGACGGCGCGGCGCT
This sequence comes from Gammaproteobacteria bacterium, assembly GCA_041493345.1. Lineage (GTDB taxonomy): Bacteria > Pseudomonadota > Gammaproteobacteria > Burkholderiales > SG8-39 > VBDM01. Next base: position 8,062 of record JBGPYQ010000096.1, read on the forward strand.
CGTTCCGAAGCTCGAATGCGAAAGCAGCGCCGCCTTGGGAACCACGCCAAAACGGCGGATCTCTTCGGCGGCAAGCACGGTCATTTCCGAGATCTGTTCGGCCGTAGGGTCAAGGTTGACATAGGTATCGCAGACGAAGACGGTGCGTTTTGGCAACATGAGCACGTTCATGGCATAGAAGTGCCGCACTCCGGGCCGCATTCCGATGACCTGATCGACGTATTTCAGGTGCAGCGCGTGCGTGCCGAAGGTTCCGCAGAGCATGCCGTCGGCTTCGCCACGGTGGATCATCATCGCGCCGATCAGCGTGGGGTACCTCCGCATCTCGATCTGCGCGTTTTGCCGCGAAACCCCGCGCCGCTCGGTCAGGCGGTGATACTCGGTCCAGTAGGCGCGGTAGCGGGGGTCGAGCTCCGGATTGACGAGCTCGAAATCGGCGCCCGGCCTGATGCGCAGCCCGAAGTGCTCGATGCGGCGCTCCACGACAGCCGGCCTTCCCACGAGAATCAGCTTCGCCAGGCCCTCGTCGAGCACCACTTGGGCAGCGCGCAGGACGCGCTCATCCTCTCCTTCGGCGAAGACAATGCGGCGCCGGGGACCCAGCTTTGCCGCACTGAATATCGGCTTCATGATGAGGCCGGAGTGATAGACAAATTGCAGCAGTTGTTCGTTGTAGGCGTCGAAATCGGTGATCGGGCGCGTCGCTACGCCCGAATCCATCGCCGCCCTCGCCACGGCCGGCGCGATCTTGGCGATCAGCCGCGGGTCAAAGGGCTTCGGAATGAAGTACTCGGGCCCGAATTTCAGGTCTTGTTCGCCGTAGGCGGCGGTCACCACTTCCGACTGCTCCGCCATGGCCAGATCGGCGATGGCCCGCACCGCGGCAAGTTTCATCGGCTCGTTGATGGTGGTGGCGCCGACATCGAGCGCACCGCGGAAGATAAAAGGAAAGCACAGGACATTATTGACCTGGTTCGGGTAGTCCGAGCGGCCCGTTGCGATCACCGCGTCGGGGCGCGCGCTCCTGGCCACGTCCGGAAGAATCTCGGGCTCGGGATTGGCCAGCGCGAGAATGAGCGGTTTTCCGGCCATATTTGCCACCATCTCCGCCTTGAGCACGCCCCCGGCCGAAAGACCCAGGAACACGTCGGCCCCGTGAATAATCTCGGCAAGCGTGCGCGCCGGCGTCCTTCGGGCGTAACGCGCCTTGTTGGAATCCATCTCTTCCTTGCGGCCTTCGTAGACCACGCCCTTGATGTCCGATACCCAGATGTTCTCCATCCTCAGGCCCAGGCTCACCAGCAGATCGAGGCATGCGAGCGCAGCGGCGCCCGCCCCCGAACACACCAGCTTGACCCCGGCGATGTCCTTGCCCACCACGCGCAGGCCGTTTCGCACCGCTGCGCCGACGATGATGGAGGTGCCGTGCTGATCGTCGTGGAATACCGGAATCCTGAGGCGTTCGCGCAGCTTCCTCTCAATGTAGAAGCATTCCGGCGCCTTGATGTCCTCGAGGTTGATGCCGCCGAATGTCGGCTCAAGAGCGGCGATGATCTCGACCAGCTTGTCGGGATCGCGCTCGTTTACCTCGATATCGAAGCAGTCAATCCCGGCGAATTTCTTGAACAATACCGCCTTGCCTTCCATCACCGGCTTGGACGCAAGCGGCCCGATCGACCCCATTCCGAGCACCGCGGTGCCGTTGGTGATGACACCGATCAGGTTGCCGCGGGCAGTCAGGTTGCGCGCCTCGGCCGGATCGCGCACGATTTCCTCGCAAGCCGCCGCCACTCCGGGGGTATACGCCAGCGCGAGATCGCGCTGGTTCACCAGACCCTTGGTGGGAGTGACCGAGATCTTTCCTGGCCGCGGAAAGCGGTGATAATCCAGGGCACTCTTGCGCAGGCTGTCTTCCATGGGAAAATTCAGAACGCGGTGTTCTTCAATGCGTGGCACCATGATAGCCGAATTCACATCCAGCGCGGCACACTCATGAAGCGCGACGCCAGCCTCATCCTCGCGGCCCGAATGGCCGACATTGAACCGTTCCACGTCATGGACGTTCAGGCCCGCGCGCACGCGCTCGAGGCAATTGGACGCCGTATCGTCCACATGGAAATCGGCCAGCCGGATTTTCCGGCGCCGCCCCGGGTCGCCGAAGCGGCGATCGAAGCGATCCGCACACGGCGGCTCGGGTACACCGAATCGGCCGGAATCCCGGAATTGCGCGAGGCAATTTCCGGCTATTACCGGGAACGGCTGGGCGTGATCGTGCCGCCTTCGCGCATCGTGGTCACGGCCGGCGCCTCGGGGGCATTCCTTCTGACGCTGGGCGTGCTCATCAATCCCGGCGACGAGGTACTGATGCCGGATCCCTGTTATCCCTGCAACCGGCATTTTGTGTACATGTTCGGTGGCCGCCCGCTCCCGATTCCGGTGGACGAGCGCCAGCTCTACCAGCTTACGGCTGAAGACGTGGCAGGACATTGGGGCGCGAGAACGCGAGGCGTTCTGCTCGCCTCTCCCTCCAACCCGACCGGTACGATTATTCCGCCCGAGCAATTGCGCGCGATAGTCGAGTGGGTGCGCCAGACCGGAGGATTCGTGTTATTGGACGAAATCTATCAGGGCCTGGTTTACGATGGCGAGGGATCGACGGTTCTGAATCTCACCGATGATGTTTTCGTCGTCAATAGTTTTTCGAAGTATTTCAATATGACCGGCTGGAGGCTGGGCTGGATCGTGGCTCCAGAAGGCTACGTCCGGGAGATCGAGAAGCTCGCGCAGAACGCGTTCATCTGCCCATCGGCACCCGCGCAATATGCGGCGCTCGCGGCGCTTCGGCCCGAGACGATAGCCTTGCTTGAAGAGCGGCGACGAGAGTTCCAGCGCCGGCGCGATTACATGGTTCCGGCACTTCGCGAACTGGGTTTCCGCATTCCGATCATGCCGCAAGGGGCGTTTTACATTTACGCTGGCTGCGAGCGTTTTTCGGCGGACAGCACGGCTTTTGCGCTGAGTGTTCTGGAAGAGGCGGGGGTCGCCATTACGCCTGGCCTGGACTTCGGGACCCACGGTCCCGCGCACCACGTGCGCTTCGCCTATACGAGGTCGCTGGGAGATTTGAAGGAGGGAGTAGAAGCGATTGCGAAGATGCTGCGCTGAGGAAGGGTTGGGCCCCTTGCGCATCCGATCAGCCCGGGCGGCTCAAGTCGCGAAAACTATCGCGCGGAAGGGGCGCGGAATCAGGCGGCGGTGCTCGCTGCCGGGCGATCGAATCGGCGAACCGCCTGCTTGAGGCGCTCCTGCTCCGCGATGACTTTTTGGGCGTACTGGCCGGTGGGATCCGAGAGC
>JBGPYQ010000119.1:0-9744 GCA_041493345.1 Gammaproteobacteria bacterium
ACTATTCCGCGACCACGCCGGCGCGCTTCACCACCGGACCCCACTTCTCGATCTCGGCCTTGGTGAAATTGTAGAAGTCCTCCGGCGTGCCCTGGATCACCGTCGCGCCGCGCGACACGAGAGTCTCGTTCACCTGCGGGTCCTGCGTGGTGCGATTGAGCGCCTGGTTGAGCCGCATCACCACTTGGCGCGGCGTTGCGGCCGGCGCGACCAGCCCGAAATACGAGGTGACCTGATAGCCCTTCAGGCCGGCCTCGTCGAGAGTCGGAATATCCGGCAGCGCGTTGGAGCGCTCGAGGCTCGTGACCGCAAGCGGCCGCACTTTGCCGGCCTTGATGTGCGGCAATTGCGGCGGGATGTTGTCGAACATCAGCTGCGTCTCGTTGGCGAGGATGGAGGCTTGTGCCGGCCCGCTGCCGCGGAACGGGATGTGTACGATGAAGGTCCCGGTCATGCCTTTGAACAGCTCCATCGACATCTGCGGGGAAGTGCCGAAGCCGTTCGAGGCGTAGTTGAGTTTGCCGGGATTTTTCTTCAGGTAGTCGATCAGCTCCCCCACCGAATTCACCGGCAGGGACGGATTCACTACCAGCACGTTCGGCACCGTGCCGTACAGCCCGACATAGGCAAAATCCGTGAGCGGCCGGTAGCTGAGCTTGGGATAGATGTGCGGGCTGATTCCGACCGACGGATTGGCAAGCAGGAGCGTGTAGCCGTCCGGCGATGCGCGCACGACCGCCTCGGCGCCGACGTTGCCGCCCGCGCCCGAGCGGTTGTCAATCACCACCGTCTGGCCGAGCTCGACCGCGAATCTCGGCTGAATGATGCGCGCCACCAGATCGATCAGCCCGCCCGGGGGATATGGCACGATGATGGTTACCGAGCGTGTGGGAAAATTCTGCGCAAGCGCGGCCGGCGAGAGGATCAGGCCCGCGCCCAGGGCGAGTGCGGCGCAAAGCGACGACAAGGCGTTTATCATGGTGCGTTCCTCCGGTTGGCGAAGCTTACTTCCCGGCGGCATCGCCCGCCTGCTGCGCGCGCTGCCCCGCCTGTTCCATGGCCTGGCCGATTTTCCGCTGCGCCTGATCCATGGTGTTCTTGCCTTGCTCGATTTCCTGTTTCTTGAGGGCGGCGGCAGTCGCCGCGGTGCCCGCGGTTTCGACGCCGCAGCCGGCGAGCGCAGCGGCGGCGAGAACGGCGATGATCTGTTTCATGGACTTTCTCCTTGATGAGGGTGGCGCACGGAGCGTTCTGGCGGAGAGGGGGATGATTGTAACGGGTGTTCAGTTATCCCTCCCTGTTAATTGAGCACCCGAAGTACCTGGCCCGGCAACGGCAATCCCGTTCCGCGCCTTTTCTTTGGATGCTGCCTAAGTCTGTGCCTTCTCCGCATGTCCTTGACGATCTCGTAACACGAGCAAGAGGCGGCTTTTCGCGGGTGATGCCCCCAGCTATTGTGCGGTACGATAACCGGAGTGTGCGCAAGGAGCGATCGCAAGGCAGGGCGGGTATCGGACGGTGTACGTTTGCAGCGGAGAGAACATGATAGCCAATCTGAAATTGATCCTGGGAACGGCGGCGGCCATTGTGGTGTTCGGCCTGGGTTACAGCCTGGGCGCCCGCAAGGTCGCGAATCTGGAGGCGCAGATCGACTCCATCAAAAGCGCGGCCAGCGATTCCCAGGCAAAGTTGAAGAAGAGCGAGGAGGATATCGCCAAGACGCTCAAGGACAAGGAGGCTGAGTACGCCAAACAGGCCCGGCAATTGAAGACAGAGGCCGATCAGAAGGCAAAGGACCTGGCTGCCGCGCTGGCCGGCGCCAACGGCAGGATCAAGTCGCTGCAGGCTCAAGCGAACAGCTTCGACGCCCAGCGGGCGCAGTTGGCGCTCGACAGGGACGCGGCGTCGCCGGCCGGGCGCAAAAAACTTCAGGACGAGATAGACGCGGTGGACCAAAAGAAGAAAGCCGTGATGGCAAAGGCGCTCGCCAACGAGTGTCTGGCGGCCAGCGTACCGGAAGAGGTCGTTGGGCCGCTGGTCAAACGCAACTGAGAGGAACGGGCATGCGGCGAATCCTCATGGGCATGTTATCGGTCGCGTTTTCGGCATGCACCATGGTGCCGGTGGTAAAAGAGGCGCTGAAATGCGAGGTGCCTGCCGGCATGCTGGCAGCCTGCGGTGATCCCGCCGCTATCAGGCAGGGGATCACTTTCGGCGAGATGATCGACGTGACGGGCCGCGACCGCGACAACCTCAGGGCGTGTGCGCTCAGGCACAAGAGCCTGGCGGATGCCATCGCCGCGTGCAACAGCAGCATCGACCGGTTCAACGCGGAAATCCGGGAGATCAACGCCCGCAATGCTGCGAGGCAGTGAGTGTGGCCTTGGATATGCGGCCTGTACTCCTCATCGTGGCGCTGGGGTGCCTGCCCGGTTCGCCCGGGCACGCGCCTCGATGAATTCATCTTCGATAGCTCCTCCCGCGCGCGTCGGTTTTGTCGGCCTCGGCCAGATGGGCCTGCCGATGGCGCGCAACCTTGTCCGCGCGGGCTACCGGATCGCCGCGCATGACGCGAGCGGCGAGGCGCTCAGGCGCGCCCGCGACGCAGGTGGAGCCGAGACGCCGGGCTCGCTCAAGGCGATCGGCGAGGGTTGCGAAGCGGTGATCACCATGCTTCCCGACGGCGACGTGGTGCGCGCGGTGCTGTTCGGCTCCGTCGCAGCAGCGGATTGCGTGCTCGCCGGGCTTGCGCGCGGCGGTATCGTTATCGATATGAGCTCGTCTTCCCCGGTTGGCACGCGCGAGCTGGGCGCGCGGCTCGCGAAGCAGGGCATCGCGATGCTCGATGCGCCGGTGTCGGGCGGGGTCAGGAAAGCCGTGGACGCCAGCCTTTCCATCATGGTCGGCGGCGAGGCGGAAACCATCGCACGCTGCCGGCCGCTCTTCGAGGCGATGGGAAAACAGATTTTCCTCACTGGAGCCTTGGGCTCGGGCCACGCGATGAAGGCGCTCAACAATTACGTCTCGGCGGCTGGGCTGATCGCGGCGGCGGAAGCGGTGCTCGCGGGCCAGCGCTTCGGGCTCGATCCGAAAACGATCGTGGACATCCTCAACGCCTCGACCGGGACGAACAATTCGACCCAGAACAAGTTTCACCAGTACATTCTCTCGCGCGCCTTCGACTCGGATTTCTCGCTCGACCTGATGGTGAAGGATCTCGGAATCGCGCTCGAAACCGCGCGCGCCACCGGCTCGCCGGCGCCCTTCGGCCAGGCGTGCCTAAAAGCCTGGACCGAAGCGCAAGCCGCCCTCGGCCCCGGCGCCGACCACACCGCGGTGGTGCGCTACTGGGAGAAGCTCGCGGGAACGGAACTCGGGAAGAAGAGCTGAACAGGGAACGGGAAGGGCGGGAGAGCCATGTCCGGAACCGGGAGCTACGAAGTCTACGCGATCAAGTACGCTACGCTCGCGCGGCGCAAGGCGAGCGAGAATTTCATCGGCGGCGACCCGCACGAGGAGGCGAGCAATCTCGATTACTTCGTCTGGGTCGCGCGCTCGAAGCAGCGCATCTTCGTCATCGATACCGGCTTTGACGCGAAGGTGGCCAGGCGCCGCGGCCGCAAGATGATCACCCCGCCCGGCCGCGGCCTGAAGCTCATCGGCGTGGACGCCAAGAAGGTGAAAGACGTGATCATCACGCATCTGCACTACGACCACGTCGGAAATTTCGGCCTTTTCCCCGCCGCGAGCTTTCATCTCCAGGACGACGAGATGGCGTATGCGACCGGCCGCCACATGGCCCGCGCGTTCTTCAGCGCCGCCTACGAAGTGGACGAGGTGATCGGCATGGTGCGCGAGGTGTACAAGGGGCGCGTGCGCTTTCACGACGGCGACGCCGTGATCGCGCCGGGCCTGTCGGTGCACAGGATCGGCGGGCACACCCTGGGACTGCAGGCCGTGCGCGTGCGCACGCGCGTGGGCTGGATCGTGCTCGCCTCCGATGCGGCGCATCTCTACGCCAACATGAACGAGACGCGGCCGTTCCCCATCGTCTTCGACGTCGGCCGCATGGTCGAAGGCTACGCCCGGCTGCGCGAGCTCGCGGATGCGCCGGAGCTTGTCATTCCCGGCCACGATCCGCTCGTCATGCAGCGCTATTCAGCGCCGCGCAGCGGACTCGAGGGCATCGTGGTGCGCCTGGACCAGAGGCCGAAGGCGTAGTCGAGGAAACATATGGGCCAGCAAATGAGCCGTCTTGTGCGGGCGCTTCAGGGCGCCCTTCTGCTCCTGGTCGCCGCGAGCGCTGCTGCTCAGGGGTTTCCCACCAAGCCCGTGCGCATCGTCGTGCCGTTCCCGCCGGGAGGCGGCGCCGATACGCTGGCGCGCATCATGGCGCCCAAGCTCACCGAAACCTGGGGCCAGCAGATCATCATCGAGAACAAGCCGGGGGCGAGCGGGCATATCGGCGCGGATTTCGTGGCGCAGTCGTCCCCCGACGGCTACACGCTGGTGATGGCCTCAACCGCCGCGCTCACCGGGAAGAACGTGGCGCAGTTCGCGCCGGTGTCGCTGGTGTCGGCTTCGGCTTATGTCGTCACCGCGCATCCGGACGTGGGCGCTGCCAACATACGCGAGCTGATCGCGCTCGCCAGGGCGAGCCCGGGCAGGCTCACTTACGCTTCCTCGGGAACGGGCGCGGCTTCGCATCTTGCGGGCGAGCTGTTCAAGGCCATGGCGGGCGTCGATCTTCTGCACGTACCGTACAAGGGCACCGGGCAGGCGGCGACCGATCTAATCGCGGGCCAGGTCAACCTGATGTTCGCGCCGGCCCAAACGGTGATGGCCTACGTGCGCGCGGGAAGGCTGAAGGCGCTTGCCGTGACGAGCACCAGGCGCACCGAGACGCTGCCCGATCTGCCCACGGTCGCGGAGTCGGGGGTGCCCGGCTATGAGGCGGTCGGCTGGTTCGGCCTGCTCGCGCCCGCGGCGACGCCCACGGCAATCGTGGCGAAGCTGAGCGCCGACGTGAAGCGCGTGCTCGCCGAGCCCGGGGTGCGCCGGAAGATGCTGGAGCTCGGCAGCGATCCCGCCGGCGATTCGCCCGAGGAGTTCGCGCGCTTCATCCGCGCCGACCAGGCGAAGTGGTCGAAGCTGATGAAGGAGAGGGGCATCGCTGCGGAATAGAATGAAGTCCCGCGGATCGAATCAATTATAGCGATCTCACAAGGACAATCGCATCGATCGCATCATGCGCGTCGCCGGTCGCACAGCCCTCAGAACACGGCGCCAAGCTCCTTGCATCCGTCGCGGGCGTAGCCATCCCCGATGACGCTGTCGTCCGGTCCGCCGTGCATGGCGAGCACTTTTCCGCTGTGAATGTAAAAGACGACCGGATGAAATCCGGTGTAGGCGCCGGCGCTGCTCTTTTCGTTGACCAGCACGCACACGCCCCAGCCGTATTGCAGCGGGCGTAGAACCGTGCCCTGCTGGTAGAGCCGCTTCGGTCCCGCCCTGAATTCAATGATCGCGGATTCCGGCTCCTTGAGCTTGGGCTTGAGATAGTCCCGGACGAGCTGTTCATAGTTCTCAGGCTGGGGACCGTAATCGGCGGAATCCATTTCCGTCTTGGTGGGCGGGGCCTTGCAGCCCGGAAACAGGGCAGTCGTCGCACCGATGCCCAGGACGGCGAGGAGAACAAGGAATTTGCGGCGCATGTGAACCTCCATCGTTGTGCCGGGGAACTTCGAGCGCACCCCGTCGTGAATCATGACAGCGACATTCTAAACCATCGCGCCACGGAATTCTAAATTACGGAAAGCGCCGCGTGATAGTATCAAAATCCCACTGGACGCAATGAAAATGATTTCGGCCATCGAGGAAGGGTCGTCCGCGGACGCCGCAAGCGGGCTGGAACGGCAATTGCGAAGCGGGGGTTTCGTGGTTACCGCCGAACTTTCTCCCCCGGTCTCGACGGATCCGGCCGAATTCATCGAGCACGCGGTTTCGCTGCGGGGCCTCGCCACCGCGGTGAACGTCACCGACGGGGCAAGCTCGAAAGCACACCTGTCGAGCCTGGCGGCGGCGCACTTCCTCGTGCTGAATCGCGTCGAACCGGTTCTCCAGATGACCTGCAGGGACCGGAACCGGATCGCGCTCCAAGGCGATCTTCTCGGCGCGATCGCCCTCGGGATTCGCAATGTTCTCATACTGCGCGGCGACGATCCCGCGGCCGGCGACCAGCCGGAAGCGAAACCGGTGTTCGATCTCGAGACGACGGCCCTGCTCGCCATGGCCCACCGGATGCGGTCCGAACGCCGGCTTCCCTCCGGCGCGGAAATCCGGGGCGAGGTCAGGCTCGTGCTGGGAGCGGCGGAGACTCCCGTCGACCCTCCGGCGCACTGGCATCCCAGGGGGCTGCTCGCCAAGGCTGAAGCGGGCGCCGATTTTATCCAGACGCAGTTCTGCATGGACCTGAAGGTGGTGCAGAGCTATGCCGCGCGGCTGCTCGATCTCGGCATCGCGCAAAAACTGCCGATCCTGATCGGGATCGCCCCCATCCCTTCCGCGCGCTCGGCCCGCTGGATGAGAGAGAAGCTGCGCGGCACGCTGATCGCGGACGACGTTGTCGAGCGCCTGGAGCGTGCATCCGACCCCAAGCTCGAGGGAAGGAAGATCTGCATCGAATTCATGCAACAGCTCGCAGAAATGCCGGGAATCGCCGGCGCGCACGTCATGGCGCCGCAGAACCATTCGGCCCTTGCCGAGGTCATCGCGGCCTCCGGCGTCGCGGGGAAGCGGCGTGCCGGCGCGGAGAAACTGCTCCTCACTTGATTCAGGGCGCGCGCCGCGGCAAGTGTAATATTCTATTTCTTGCGAGGGCGCCGCATGACGCCGCGACCGGGGGAGGACAGATGGAAGGTTCAACATGGCAAAGCTGAAATCCGGCGGGAGCGCGCCGGAGCGCGCGCCGATGGTGATCCTCTTCACCGAGACGCGCGGGTTCACGGGCACGTCGGCGATGCTGGAGCCGTCGGTCGTGATGGCGCGCGTCTCCGAATTTTTCGATCTGATCACGGCGGCGGTCGAAGGGTACCAGGGCGTCGTCGTGAACGTGCTCAACGATACCGTCACGGCAACCTTTGCGGGCAAGGACGACGCCCAGCGCGCGGTGAAGGCGGCGGAGGAAATCCTGACCAAGTTCGATGCCATCGCGCAGGCATGGGAGCACGACTACGGCGTGCACACGGCGGTGGCCATAGGAATGCACCGCGGAGACGCGATAGCCGGCGTGGCGGGGGGCTCGGTCAAGCAGGATTTCGTCTTCGGCGACTGCGTGAGCATCGCCGAGCGGCTGCTGCACCGCGCGCGGGCCGGTGAATACGTGCTGTCGGAGGCGATGATAAAAGTGCTGAAGGAGAATGGAATGCCGCTCAAGGCCGTGGAGTTGCCGCCGCTGGAGATTTCGCGCCGCGCCCCGATCCGGATCTTCGGCATGGTGCTCGACACGCGCCTCGACTTCACCTAGGAAAGACGCGCTCGCCCGGACCGCGTCCGCGGTTACTGATGCTCGCTTCCCTGGATCAGCAGCTGGACGAAATGCCTGATGTTCAGGCCGGCCTGATCGCCGACCGAGGTAAACTCGATGCCCGACCTGTATCGGTCTTCTATTTTTTGGGTTTTCAGGATCTTGGCGTAAACGTCGGTCGCCCTGTAGTCGATCAGGGACAGATCCAGATCCAGCTTGATTTCCGAGTAGGGCTCGAGCTTCTGGCCGAGGTCGGCCAGGCCGCCGTGATAGCTGATGTCCAGGAGCTTGCCCTGATGAAGTTCCGGCATGACGATGTTGTTCTGTATCACCTGATACGTGAACGGTATTTTCACATTCACGCGGGGGCTCTTGCGCAATTCGTGGCGAGGCACCGTCTTGCCCAGGGATGGAATGGCCAGCACCTCGCGCAAGGATACCGGCCTGGCCTTTCCCTTGAGCATGACGTCCACGGGCTCGCCTGTTTGGACGTAGTCCCGGCAGCGGTCAAAGCTGCTTTGACTGATCAGCACCTGTCCCCGCAGGCTGAAAGCCTCGATGCGCGAGGCGAGGTTGACTTCATGGCCGATGACCGTGTACTCGGAATACAGGTCCGAGCCGATCAGTCCCGCCATGACGGTGCCAGTGTTGATGCCGACCCCCAGGTAGAGCTCCGGCGTTCCCAGCGGGCTGTTTTCCCTGTTGAGTCCGTCCATGGCGAGCTGCATGTCGACGGCGCAGGCCAGGGCGCGCCTTGCATCGTCCTTGCGCGCGACCGGCGCGCCAAAGAGCACCATGATGCAATCGCCCATGAATTTGTCGATGGTGCCCTGATGCCGGAAAACGATCTCGCTCATTGCGAGCAGGAACTGGTTCAGGACCTTGAGCACGATTCCGGCGGGGTGCGCCGCCGACATGGACGTGAATCCCCGCAGGTCGGCGAGCAGAATCGTGACCTCGCGGCTTGAAAAATTCTCATTGCGCAACGGGTCTCCGGAGCCGCCGGTCGCGTTTCTCAGGATGCGTACCAGTTGTTTCTCGGCTTCGCCCTGAAGAGGAGCTCCGTGTTCCCCGGCGATGATTTCCTGGACGCGGCGGAGCGACTCGCGAAGAGTCGATTCATTCATGAGCGTGCGAATTGCTCAAGTTGCATCGCAGGATAGAGTACCCGATTGCGATGACCTGTGCATACGGGCTCGACGTGAGCGCACCGATGCTCCGATTCCCCGGCCGGGATAGGATCCCGGGGCCGGCGGTATTTTCCGGATCGGTCGGCATCGATTGATGCAAATTTCCGTGCTCGGCGCGGGTCCGGCCGGTTTGCTGTTCTCGGCCCTGATCAAGCGCCGTTTTCCCTCCTGGCGCGTGGAGGTCTTTGAGCAGAACCCGGCGAACGCCACCTACGGCTTCGGCGTGGTGTTCTCGGAGGGCGCGCTTGCGTTCCTCGAGCGCGACGAGCCGGAGCTGCTGCGCATTCTCACCGCGGCGATGGAGTCCTGGCCGGTGCAGCGCGTCGCGCACCGCGGCGAGCGCGTGGACATCGACGGCAACGGGTTTTCCGCGATCGCGCGCCTCGATCTTCTCCGCATCCTGCAACAGACGTGCGGCGACGCCGGCGTGCGCGTGGAGCACGGCCGCACCGTGAGCTCGCTCGGCGAGCTCACGGGCGCGGACCTCGTCGTCGGCGCGGACGGAGTGAACTCGCTCGTGCGCCGCTCGCTCGAGGCGAAGTTCGAGCCGCAGATCGAGCTGCTCGGCAACCGGTTTATCTGGTACGGCACCGCGCAGGCATTCGAGTGCCTGACGCTCACGTTTCGCGCCAGCGGGTTCGGCGCCTTCGTCGCACACCACTACCGCTACTCGAGCGCGATGAGCACTTTCATCGTCGAGTGCGACGCGGCGACGTGGAGGAGGGCGGGGCTGGACCGAATGCCGGATGCGCAGAGCCGCGCCTGCTGCGAGCGGGTGTTCGCGCCGGACCTCGACGGGCATGCGCTGGTGTCGAACAAGTCCGCGTGGCGGCAGTTCCCGCTGCTTTCCTGCCGCCGCTGGTCCTCGGGCAATGTAGTGCTGATCGGCGATGCGCTGCGCACGGTGCACTTCTCGATCGGCTCGGGCACGCGGCTCGCCTTCGAGGACGCGATCGCGCTCGACCGCGCGTTCGCGGAATGCGGGGAGGACGTGCCGCGCGCGCTGGCGGCGTTCGAGCGCGAGCGCCG
>JBGPYQ010000131.1:0-9057 GCA_041493345.1 Gammaproteobacteria bacterium
CAAGTCCCTGGCCGGGAGGGAGGGATGAACGAACAGCACCAGCGGCGAGGTCGTGGCGAGAGCGACCGGCGCAAAATCGCCGACCGGGTCGTACGGCAGCTTGGCGAACAGCCTGGCGCTGCTCGACAGCGACGAAAACGCAAACAACAGCGTGTGGCCGTCCGGTTGCGCCTTCGCCACCAGATCGGCGCCGATGATGCCGGAGCCCGCGGGTCGATTGTCGACGATGAAAGCCTGGCCCAGGCGCTGCGAGAGGTGCACGCTCAGGATGCGTGCGACCACGTCGGTGCCGCCTCCGGGAGCAAAAGGCACGATGACGCGAACCGCTCGCGCCGGATAGGCATCGGCGGCGCCGGCCGGCGATGCCGCGGCGAGGATCAGTGCGGCGATCGCTGCGACTGTCGATCGGATCAAGGTGCTGCGCATGATGCCTCCCGCAGCTTCAGTGTTTGGACGGCCCATAGTCAGGCTGCTTGCGTCTTTGGCGAGCTTGACCGGGGCGTTGCGCGAACCATAGTATAGGGCGGGCTGGCTTCCCGCAATCGAGGAACCGAGTGCGCCATGACAGTAGGTCTGGTTGATCACTTCAACATCGTCATCTCTCCATCCCAGGTCGAGGAGACGCTCAAGTTCTATCGCGAGGTGCTGGGATTGAAGGACGGTTTTCGCCCGGACTTCGGCAGGCCGGGGTGGTGGCTTTACGCCGGCAACCATCCGGTGCTGCACATCAGCCTGAAGGAGGTCGCGCCGACGTTGGGAAGCACCGGAAGCTTTGACCACATCGCGCTCAATGCCACCGGCTGGGCCGAGATGAAAGCGAAGCTCGAACGCCTCGGGATTCCCTTCGAGGAGCAGCGGGTGGACGACAACACGGCGCTGCAGATTTTCTTCCGCGATACCAACGGCCTCAAGATCGAGCTCGACTACAAGCTCGACGAGAAAGTTCCGGCGCAGAGCTCTGCCGGGTAAACCTCCCTCACCCTGGCCCCCGTCCCGTCCCCGGCCAATCGCGATACAGCGCGATTGGCGCTCGCCGGCAACAGACCTGCGTCTGTTGAATTCCCTGCTCGCCCCGGAGGGAGAGGGGACTTTATGCAACCGCGACCGGGATTTTGAATTCCCTGATTCGCTTCTCCCACTCCCGCGGTCCGGTCCGGTGCACCGAGATGCCGTTCGCGTCCACCGCGACCGTGACCGGCATGTCCTTCATCTCGAACTCGTAGATCGCTTCCATGCCGAGGTCGGCAAAGGCGAGCACTTTCGATTTGCGGATGGCCTTGGCGACGAGATAAGCGGCGCCTCCTATGGCGATGAGATACGCCGCCTTGTGCTTCCGGATCGCCTCGATCGCAGCCGGCCCGCGCTCGCCTTTGCCGACCATGGCGATGAGCCCGGTTTTCGCCAGCATCGTTTCGGTGAACTTGTCCATGCGGGTCGCCGTGGTGGGACCCGCGGGCCCGACGACTTCGTCGCGCACCGGATCGACCGGGCCGACGTAGTAGATGACGCGGTCGGTGAAATCCACGGGGAGCTTCTCGCCTTTTTCAAGCAAATCCTGGAGGCGCTTGTGCGCGGCGTCGCGGCCGGTGAGCATTTTGCCTGATAGGAGCAGCGTCTCGCCCGGCTTCCACTTCTTCACTTCCTCGCGCGTGAGCGTGTCGAGGTTCACGCGTCGGGACTGCGCGGCAGGTGTCCAGGTCACCTTGGGCCAGTCTTCCAGGCTCGGCGCTTCGAACTCCGCCGGGCCCGAGCCGTCGAGCGCGAAGTGGACGTGCCGGGTCGCGGCGCAGTTCGGGATCATCGCGATCGGTTGCGACCCTGCGTGCGTCGGAAACGTCCTGATCTTGACGTCGAGCACCGTGGAGAGTCCGCCCAGCCCCTGGGCGCCGATGCCGAGCCGGTTGACCTTTTCGTACAACTCGATGCGCAGCGCCTCGTGCTTGTCGCGGGGCCCCCGCGCGAGCAGCTCGTGCATGTCGATCGGCTCCATGAGCGATTCCTTGGCCATCATCATGGCTTTCTCGGCCGTGCCGCCGACGCCGATCCCGAGCATCCCCGGCGGACACCAGCCCGCTCCCATCGTCGGCACGGTCTTCAGCACCCAATCGACGATCGAGTCCGAGGGGTTCAGCATCGTGAACTTCGATTTGTTCTCCGAGCCGGCCCCCTTGGCCGCGACGTCCACATCGACGGTGTTCCCCGGCACGAGCTCCATGTGGATCACCGCCGGGGTGTTGTCCTTCGTGTTCCTGCGGCCGAAGATCGGATCCTCGACGATGGATGCGCGCAGCTTGTTGTCCGGATACAGATAGGCGCGGCGCACGCCTTCGTTCACCGCGTCGGCCACAGACGGAAATGCGGAGCCCTTGAATCCTTCCAGGCGCACGTCCATGCCGATCTTGAGAAAGACATTGACGATGCCGGTGTCCTGGCAGACCGGCCGATGGCCCTCGGCGCACAGGCGCGAGTTGGTGAGGATCTGCGCGATCGCGTCCTTCGCCGCGCTCGACTGCTCGCGCTCGTAGGCGCGCGCAAGGTGCTGGATGTAGTCGCGCGGATGGTAATAGCTGATGTACTGCAGCGCGTCGGCGATGCTCTGGACGAAATCTTCCTGCCTGATGGCTGTGGTCACGGTGGTTCCTCTTCAGAATACCCGGTTCAGGGGCGCGAGCCCCTGCAGCAGCACCCGCTCGACATTATCCCAGGCCGAGCGGAACAGATGGGCCGAGGATTGGCGCGTGACTCCGGCGATATGCGGGGTCAGAAGCAGGCGGCGCGCTGCCTCTCCCTCGAGCGAGAGGAGGGGATTCGAGGCCTCCGGAGGCTCGACCGGGTACACATCCACCGCGGCTCCGCCCATGCGCCCCGAGCGCAGCGCCGCGGCGAGCGCCGCTTCGTCGACGATGCTTCCGCGGGCGGCATTGATGAGTATGGCGCCGTTTTTCATTTTCGCGAGTTGCGGCGCGCCTATCATTCCCCGAGTCGCGGGAAGGAGCGGGACGTGCAAGCTCACCACGTCCGAGCGCGCGAGCAACTCGTCCAGTTTCACGGACGTTGCGACTAGCCCGGCCGCCGCGAGCGCGTCGCGAGGCGAGGGATCGTAAAAAAGGATTTCGCATTCGTACGCGCGCAGGGCTTTCGCTACCGCAAGGCCGATGGTGCCCATGCCGACGATGCCGGCCGTGAGCCCGTGCAGCCCGGGCACATTGGCGGCCAGCGCAGCGGCGCGGAATTCCTGGTACCTGCCTGCACGGATCTCGTGGTCGCCCCAGGAAAGCCGGCGCAGCAGCATGGAAGCGGCGCTCACCACGTATTCCGCGACCGCGGAATTGCTGGCGCCGGAGACATTGGCGACGGGGATGCCCAGGCGCTTCAGGGAGCTTTCATCCAGCCGGTCGACGCCGGCGCCGGTCACCTGCACCAGCTTGAGCGCGGTTTTCTCGAACAGCGCGGCCGCCAGCTTCGGTCCGACCGCCGGCATGACCAGGGCGTGCGCTACGGTGAGCAGTTGTTGCAGTTGCGGATCGTCCGGTGTCCGGTAGGCGATCTTCAGGGCCCCCGGGGGCGTCACCTCGACCCGCAGAAAATCCGCCTCCGGCCGGAGGCAGACCACGTCGAAAGCCATTTCAGCCTTGCGCGGCAGGCTCGTGAGTCCGGCCGGCAATGCTCCCCACCGGGAAAAAGCACAACAGCCGAAGAGGAGTGGTTCCCGAGTTGCGCGTGACGTGGTATTCGCCCGGCGGAATCACGATGGTGTCGCCCGCCGTGAGCGGAAATCGGCCGCTCCCGGCCTCGGTGACGCCTTCGCCCGAGAGCACATGGATGCATTCCTCGAAGCCGTCGTGCCGGTGCCGGCCGCGCGGCTTGTCGCCGGGCTTCGACACCGGAATTTCCACGAGCCTGAGCGTCACGTTCTGCGTTCCGCGCTCGCCGGAGGCGATCTCCAGGGACTTGCGCCCCGGGAGTCCCATGGCCTTCGCTTCAGCCTGGGTAAACACGCGCGCCATCGCCGCGAGCCTTATTTGATCTTGCGCAGATGCCGCAGCTCCGCGGTGCCGCCCTGCACCTCGTCGAGCTGCTTGAAGATTTCGGCGGCCTCGCGCGAGATCGCCTCGGCGATGCCTTCGAGCATGCGCTTGCCCTTGGCCGCGGTGGCGTTTTCCGGGCTGCCGTACCATCCGGTCGGCGCGATGCTGCGAATATCCGTGAGCACCGGCTGGAAGCTGCGCGTGCGGCGCAGCTTGTCCCACTTGCGGCCGTGACCGTGGTCGGAGGAGTGCTCGATGCGGTCCAGGTGCACCAGGTCCGGACGGCAGCCGAGCACCGCGTGCGCTTCGATTTCGCCGCCGTGCGTGAGACCGCCCATGTCCTCGCCGAACAATTCGGCGGCGACGTAGCACGCCTGCGCGGTGAGCACCGTCATGCCATGGTCGCGGTGCAGCGATTCGGCGGCGATCGCGAGCGACGGAATATTGCCTTCGTGCCAGTTGATGATGAGCAGATATTTCGCGCCGTGGCCCGCGGTGGACACGCACACCTCTTTCACCACCCGCATGTAGGTGTCCGGCGTGAGCGTGATGGTGCCCTCGTAAGGCATGTGCATGGGCGTGACGCCGAACGGGCAGGCGGGCAGCACCAGGCCGTCCATGCGTTTCGCGACTTCCTCGCCGATCACCACGCTGGCGAAGATGTCGGTGCCGGTCGGCAGGTGCGGCCCATGCTGCTCGACGCTGCCGGCGGGAAAGATCACCAGCGGGTTTTTCCTGAATTGCTGCGCGATTTCCGGCTGGGTGAGCTCGATGAATTGCCGGGTATGCATGTTTCCCTCCGCAGGCTGTTTACGCCGCATTGGCCTGGCGCCGCACGCTGGCGCGGGCTTCCTCGATCACTTCTTTCACGGCGACGGCCTTTCCGCCGCGCTCGATCGAGAGCAGGGCGGCGTTGACCACCGCGGCGGCGGCGAGGCCGTTGGCCGCGGAAAGCTCCGAGCGTCTTCCGGTCGCGATGGCTTCGGCGAAGCTCTCCAGCCCATCGAGGAACATATTGGACTGGGGCAGCTTCAACGCCTCGCGCTTGCCGTAGCCGTCCTTGCCGCGCTGGATATACAGCAGCGAGGATTCGTGCAGGCGGTCGGGGTGGTCCCAGGCGCCGAAATCCACTTCGTAATGCATCAGGGCCTTCTGGCCGAAGGTGCGGATGGAGTAGATGCCGGGCGAAGTCCAGCACGAACCGACGTAGCCCACCTTGCCGTCGGCGAATTTGAGCAGCGTCATCGACTGGTCGTCCACCTCCGCCCCGGCCGGAGAGAGCTTCGAGGCCATGGACATCACCTCCACGATTTCGCCGCCCAGGCATCGCAGCGAGTCGAACTGGTGGATCGCCAGCTGCGACAGCGGTCCGCCCGGGCACTGGGCGCGAAACCAGCGCCAGTCCTGCGGCGTGAGTACGAGCGCGCGCTCGTTGGAGAAATTGGCTTCGATGCAGGCGATGCGCCCGAGCTCGCCGCGCTCGATCGCCTGTTTCATCATGCGGGTGCCGGCGAGCAGCCGGGCCGAGTGCCCGACGACCACGTGGATTCCGTGCCGGGCCTCCAGGTCGGCGATGCGCACGCCGTCTTCGAGCGTGTGGGCGATCGGTTTTTCGGTGTAGACGTGCTTGCCCGCGCGCGCCGCCTGCGCGGCCATCGCATAGTGCTGCTCGTTCGGGACGGTGAGAATCACGCCCTCGAGCTCGGGGTTCATGAGCATCTGGAGGTAGTCGCCTACCGTCCCGATACCGAACTCCTTGGCGAATGCGTCGCGCTTTTCCTGCGTCCGGGTGTAGCCGGCGACGATTTTCAGTTTCGGGGAGTGCTGAGCCGCGCGCGCGAGCACCCTGGCCCAGCGTCCCAGGCCGACGATGCCAACTTTGACCGGATACTGATCCATCGAGCGCTTATTCGATCGTCAGGTTGGCGGCTTTGACGCCCTTGCCCATGGCCTCGATCTCGCTGGCGACGAGACGGGCGAACTCTTCGGGCGTGCTGGTCTGCACCACGGCGCCCTGGTTCGCAATCAGGTCCCTGAACTCCTGGGTTGCCGCGACTTTCAGCAGCGTGTTGCGCAGCTTGTCGATGATCGGCTGCGGCGTGCCCCTGGGCGCCATCAGCCCGGTCCAGCCGCTGTAGGTGTAGCCGGGCACCGTTTCAGCGACGGTGGGAACGCCCGGGAACAGCGGCGAGCGCTCGGGCAGGGTGTGCGCGAGCATGCGCAGTCGGTTTTGCTTGAGAAACGAAAAGACCGCCGGGGCGGGCGTGATGGTCCATTGCGATTCGTTGGCCATGACCGAGGCCACCGACGGGCCGCCGCCCTTGTAGGGCACGTGCACCGACTGCACGCCCGTCATCTGCATGAACAGCACGCCGGCCATGTGGCTCTGCGATCCGGGACCGGCGGAGGCCATGTTGGTCTGGGGTCCGCGGGTCTTGAGATATTCGATCAGCTCGCGGGTGGAATTGACCGGAACATTCGGATTCACCACCAGCGCATTGGGCGTGATCGCATAGAGCGAGACGAAAGCGAAGTCCTTCAGAGGGTCGTACGGGAGGTTTTTTCGCAGGTTCGGAATGATGGACATCGCCGCGGTCGATGCGCCGAGCACCGTGTACCCGTCCGGCGCCGCGATTTTCAGCCCTTCCATCCCGATCGCGCCGCCCGCGCCCGCGCGGTTCTCGACTACGATCTGCTCGCCGAGCGCCTCGCCGAGCTTCAGCGCGACGATGCGGCCGAGGATGTCGACTGAAGCTCCCGCCGCGTTCGGCATGATCATCCGGATAGGCTTGCGCGGGTAGTCCTGCGCCGGGGCCGATTGCGGCAGGACTGCAATCAGCGATACAAGCAACACCGCTAGGCGAGTCGTGGCATTTCTCCTCGGGGGCATGCGCGTCCGATTTCTGCGCGTGATTCTATCATCAGCGCATGCTTGCACCGGATTCCCGGCGTATCCCCGTCCGGATTGCGGCGCCTCCACGTCACCGGTACACTCGGCTTATAAGCCGGTTCCCCGAGCCGGAATCCGGCCGATCCCGGTATCCAGGCGCGAAAGAATATCAGAGGAGATTCGCCCAATGGTTTCCGCAACGATCGAGTCGGTGCTCCAGGAAGACCGCCTGTTTCCGCCTTCGCCGGAGTTCGTCAAGCAGGCCAACGTCTCGGGCATGGCCGCCTACCAGGCGCTGTGCGACGAGGCCGAGCGCGATTTCGAGGGGTTCTGGGGGCGCCTGGCGAAGGAGCACCTGCTGTGGCACAAGCCCTTCACCCAAGTGCTCGATGAATCGAAAGCGCCGTTCTTCAAGTGGTATCACGACGGCGAGCTGAATGCCTCGTACAACTGCCTCGACCGGCATCTGAAAACCCAGCCCGACAAGACCGCGATCATCTTCGAGGCCGACGACGGCAAGGTCACCAGGATTTCCTACAAGCAGCTCTATCACAAGGTCTGCCAGTTCGCCAACGCGCTCAAGTCGCTCGGAATCCAGAAGGGCGAACGTGTCCTCATCTACATGCCGATGTCGATCGAGGTGGTCATCGCGATGCAGGCCTGTGCGCGCATCGGCGCGACGCACTCGGTGGTGTTCGGCGGCTTTTCGGCGAAGAGCGTGCAGGAGCGCGTCATCGATGCGGGCGCGGTGGCGGTGGTCACCGCCGACGGACAGATGCGCGGCGGCAAGGAAATTCCGCTCAAGAGCGCAATCGACGAGGCGTTGTCGCTGGGCGGCTGCGAAGGCGTGAAGAACGTGATCGTGTACCAGCGCACCGGTTCCAGGATCAGCATGCAGTCGCCGCGCGACCTGTGGTGGCACGACGTCATCGCCGGCAAGCCCGACACCTGCGAGCCGACCTGGGTGAACGCCGAGCATCCGCTTTTCATTCTGTACACCTCGGGCTCGACCGGGAAGCCCAAGGGCGTGCAGCACTCGACCGGCGGCTATCTGCTGATGACCGTCATCACCATGAAGTGGGTGTTCGATTACAAGCCCACCGACGTGTTCTGGTGCACCGCCGATGTCGGCTGGGTGACGGGGCACAGCTACTGCACCTATGGCCCGCTCGCCGTCGGCGCGACCGAAGTCATGTTCGAAGGGGTGCCGGTCTGGCCTGACGCGGGGCGCTTCTGGAAAATGATCCAGGACCACAAGGTGACGGTGTTCTATACCGCGCCGACCGCGATACGCACGCTCATCAAGGCGGGCGGCGATCTGCCGAAGAAATACAATCTCAAGTCGCTGCGCATCCTCGGCACCGTCGGCGAACCGATCAATCCCGAGGCCTGGATGTGGTACTACAACACGGTCGGCGACAAGCGCTGCCCGATCGTGGATACCTGGTGGCAGACCGAGACGAGCAGCCATCTGATTACGCCATTGCCCGGCGTGCATGCCTTGAAGCCGGGCTCCTGCACGATGCCGCTGCCGGGCATCATGGCGGCGATCGTGGACGAGACCGGCCGCGAAGTGGAGAAGGGCAAGGGCGGCATCCTCGTCATCAAGCGCCCGTGGCCGGGAATTATCCGCACCATCTGGGGCGATCCGGACCGCTTCAGGAAGAGCTACTTCCCCGAGGACTTCAAGGGCAAGTATTACCTCGCCGGCGACGGCGCGAGCCGCGACCTGGACGGCTACTACCGCATCATGGGGCGCATCGACGATGTGCTCAACGTCTCCGGCCACCGGCTGGGCACGATGGAAATCGAATCGGCGCTGGTCGCGAACACGAAACTCGTCGCCGAGGCCGCGGTGGTGGGGCGGCCGGACGAACTGACCGGCGAGGCGGTGTGCGCCTTTGTCGTGCTCAAGGGCCCGCGTCCCACCGGCGACGAGGCGAAAAAGATCGCCGAAGAGCTGCGCAACTGGGTGACAAAGGAGATCGGCGCCATCGCCAAGCCCAAGGACATCCGCTTCGGCGACAACCTGCCCAAGACGCGCTCGGGCAAGATCATGCGGCGCCTGCTGCGCTCGATCGCCAAGGGCGAGGAGATCAATCAGGACGTCTCCACGTTGGAAAATCCGGCCATCCTCGA
>JBGPYQ010000140.1:0-8653 GCA_041493345.1 Gammaproteobacteria bacterium
CGATCGAAGTCTTGATGCTTGCTCGGCGTAAACGCGGCGCCCTCGCGCGAATCGGCCGCGCCGGCGCGGCGAACCGGAGCAGCCCATGAAGCCACGACACAAGCGCTTGGCGATGATCGGCGGCGGCATCGCCGCTCTCGGCATTGCCGCCACGCTGATATTGAGCGCATTCAACCGCAACCTCGTTTTCTTCTTCACCCCGACGCAGGTCGCGGCCAACGAAGCGCCGCAGGGACGCACGTTTCGCATCGGCGGGCTGGTCGCGCCCGGCAGCGTGAAACGCCAGCCGGACGGCGTCACGGTGCAGTTCGTGGTCACCGACACCGCCAAGGACCTTGTCGTCGCCTATCGCGGCATCCTTCCCGACCTGTTCCGCGAGGGCAAGGGCGTGGTGACGCAGGGCCGGCTTTCCGGCGACGGCGTGTTTCAGGCGACCGAGGTGCTCGCCAAGCACGACGAGAACTACATGCCGCCCGAGGCGGCGGCGGCGCTCAAGCAGGCGCACGCTGTAAACGAGAAGGCGGCGAAGACCCTCGTCGTCCCGAAGAGCGGAGACCGCCGATGATTCCGGAAGTCGGGCAGTTCGCGCTGGCGCTGGCCTTGTGCGTTTCGATCGCCCAGGGCGTGGCGGGGCTCGCCGGCGCGGCGCGCCGCGACGTCGCATGGATGAGCGTGGCGCGCCCCGCGGCCCTGGCACAGGCCATCCTGATCGCCATCGCCTTCGGCTGCCTCACCTACGCCTTCGCCACCAAAGACTTCAGCGTTGCCTACGTGGCGTCCAATTCCAACTCGGCGCTGCCCCTTCAGTACCGCATCGCAGCCGTGTGGGGCGGACACGAGGGCTCGCTGCTGCTCTGGACTCTGATGCTGGGAGTGTGGATGGTGGCCGTGACCATGTTCAGCAGCCATCTGCCGGACGAAATGGTGGCGCGGGTCCTGGGCGTGATGGGCCTGCTGAGCGGCGGATTCCTGTCCTTCATGCTGTTCACTTCGAACCCGTTCTCGCGGCTCTTTCCCGCGCCCGCGGACGGGCACGATTTGAATCCTCTGCTGCAGGACCCCGGCATGGTGATTCATCCGCCGATGCTGTACATGGGCTATGTCGGGTTCTCGGTCGCGTTCTCGTTCGCCATCGCGGCGCTGTTGGGCGGGCGCCTGGACGCCGCGTGGGCGCGGTGGTCGCGCCCATGGACCTCAGTGGCCTGGATTTTTCTTACCCTTGGAATCGCGCTCGGCAGCGGCTGGGCGTACTACGAGCTCGGCTGGGGCGGCTGGTGGTTCTGGGATCCGGTGGAGAACGCCTCCTTCATGCCCTGGCTGATGGGCACGGCGCTGATACATTCGCTCGCGGTGACAGAAAAACGCGGCGGCTTCCGCAGCTGGACGGTGCTGCTCGCGATCCTGACTTTCGCCTTGAGCCTGCTCGGGACGTTCCTGGTGCGCTCAGGCGTGCTCACGTCGGTGCATGCCTTCGCCACCGACCCGGCACGCGGCATTTTCATTCTCGTGTTTCTCGCGCTGGTGATTGGCGGTTCATTCCTGCTGTTCGCCTGGCGCACATCCCGGATCGGCCTGGGCGGCCACTTCGAAGTCGTGTCGCGCGAATCCATGCTGCTCACGAACAACGTGCTGCTCGTGGCAGCGGCGGGCTCGATATTGCTCGGCACGCTTTATCCCCTGGTGCTCGACGCGCTGGATCTTGGAAAGATTTCAGTCGGCCCGCCCTATTTCGAGGCGGTGTTCGCGTCGCTGATGGCGCCGGCCCTGTTTCTCATGGGCGTGGGCCCGATCACGCGGTGGAAAAAAGCCGAGCTTCCCGAGCTGGCGGTCCGGCTGCGCTGGGCATTCGCGGTCAGTCTCGCCACCGCGATCCTGCTGCCCTTCGCGCTGGGGCGCTGGAGTGCGCTGGTGAGCTTCGGCCTGCTGCTTTCCGCATGGATCGCGGCGAGCAGCTTCGTGCATCTGCGGGAGCGGGTGAAGAACGCGGCCACCGGCGCCGGCACGTGGTCGCGGCTGCGCACGACCCCCCTCGGATACTACGGAATGCTGGTTGCGCATCTGGGCGTCGCGGTGTTCGTGGCCGGGGTCACCCTGGTCAAGGGGTACGAGAGCGAGAAGGACGTGAAAATGGAGGCGGGGGATACGATCGAGGTCGGCGGCTATGCCTTCCGGTTCGACGGAGTGGGGAACGTGACCGGTCCGAATTATGTCGCCGCGCGCGCCACCATTCATGTCAGCAAGGGCGGCAATACCGTCACCGTCCTGTACCCGGAAAGGCGGATTTATCCGTCCCAGCAAATGCCGATGACCGAAGCGGCGATCGATCCGGGCGTCACACGCGACCTGTACGTGTCGCTCGGCGACGCGCTCAGCCCGACCACATGGCTGGTGCGCGTCCAGCACAAGCCTTTCATCGACTGGATCTGGGGGGGCTGCCTGCTCATGGCGATCGGCGGGCTCATTGCGGTGAGCGACCGCAGATACCGCATCCCTTCCTCGCGCCCGGCTGATGCCGCCATGGCCGGCGTCGCCGCCCGGCCATGACGCGTCACTTTCTGCCGCTGGCGATCTTCGCGGCCCTGATCGTCCTGCTGGGCGTGGGGCTGACGCTCAATCCGCGTGAAGTTCCGTCGCCGCTCGTGGGAAAACCCGCGCCCCATTTCGAGCTTCCGCAGCTGCACCAGCCGGCAAAGACCTTCTCGCAGAAGGACATGATCGGCAAGGTGTGGCTGCTCAACGTCTGGGCATCGTGGTGCGTGAGCTGCCGCGAGGAGCATCCGGTGCTGCTCGACCTCGCGAAGAGCGGCCTGGTGCCGATCTTCGGACTGGACTACAAGGACACACGCGAGGAGGGCCTGCCCTGGCTGCGCCGGATGGGCGATCCCTACCAGCTTTCGGCCTTCGACGGCGACGGCAGGATCGGCATCGATTACGGCGTCTACGGCGTGCCGGAAACCTACCTCATCGACAAGCACGGCATCATCCGCTACAAGCGCATCGGACCGCTCACACCCGAAATCGTGAGGCAGAAGCTCGTTCCCCTAGTGAATGAGCTCAACCGTGGCTAGGACGATCGCATTCCTTCTCGCACTGGCATCGGCTCACCCGGCTTGGGCCCGGGACGCAACGCCGGCGGCCGCAGACCTGGTCCTGGAGCAGCGCGTGATGGCGCTCGCCGCCGAACTGCGCTGCCTGGTGTGCCAGAACCAGACCCTTGCGGATTCAAACGCCGATCTTGCGGTCGACCTCAGGAACCAGATTCGCGAAAAGATGAAGCAGGGCGTCGGCGAGGCCGACATCGTGGATTTCTTTGTCGCGCGCTACGGCGATTTCGTGCTCTATCGCCCGCCGTTCAAGGCCACAACGGCATTGTTGTGGCTTGGGCCGCTGATTCTTTTCGCGGCGGGGCTGGTGACGCTTTTCAACCGCATCAGGCGCAGGCGAATACCGGAAGAAATCAATCTGACCGACGCCGAGCGCGAGCGCGTTCGCGATCTGCTTGCAGATAACAAGCCGAACCAGCGATGACCGTGTTCGTCGCCGTCAGCACGCTGCTCGTCGCCGGGGCGCTGCTTTTCATCGTGCCGCCGCTCTTGCGGCGGCACCGCGACTCGGGCGTCTCGCTCGAGGGCACCAATCTCGCGGTGTATCGGGATCAACTTCGCGAGCTGGAAGTCGATCTGCGGGCCGGAACGCTGGCGGCGGACCAGTACGACAAGGCGCGGCGCGAGCTCGAGAAGCGCATGCTCGAGGACGTGGGCACCGGCGAGCCGGCCGCAAGCCGGCCCCGCCGGGCCCCTGCAGCCGCGATCGCGGCTGGAATCGCAATTCCTCTTTGCGCGCTGGCGATCTACCTGATTGCGGGAAATCCGCGCGCGCTTGCGCCGGAATCCGCCGGCGCCGGCGATTCCGCTCACGCCGCGAACGGTCTGCAGCTCCAGGCATTGGTCGTCCGGCTTGCGGCCCGCCTCAAGAATAATCCGGAAGATGCCGAGGGCTGGATATTGCTCGGCCACTCGTATGGCGCGCTGGGCCGGTTCGCCGATGCAGCCGCGGCGTACTCCAAGGCCGCCGTGCGCATGCCGCAGGACGCCCAACTGCTGGCGGATTACGCCGATGCGCTCGCCATGGCGCAGGGCGGCCGGCTTCAGGGGGAGCCGGAAAAAATCATCGCCCGGGCGCTGAAAGCCGATCCCCGGAACCTCAAGGCGCTCGCGCTCGCCGGCACCATTGCATTCGACAAAAAGGACTACTCCGGGGCCGTCGATCACTGGGAGCGGATTCTGGATCTGGCGCCGCAGGATTCGGAATTCGTCCAATCGGTCCGCACCAGCGTGGCCGAGGCGCGGGCCTTGCTGGGCGAGCGCGCTCCGCCCCGGAAGCAGGCTCGGCTCCCGGACGCCGGTACCGGCGCCGGCAGGATCAGCGGAGTGGCCAGGCTGTCGCCGGCATTGGCGGGCAAGGTCGGGCCTGCCGACACCGTATTCATTTTCGCCCGGGCCGCCGAGGGCCCGCGCATGCCGCTCGCGGTGACACGCAAGCAGGTACGCGACCTGCCCGTCGCCTTCAGGCTCGACGACTCGATGGCGATGGCGCCGACGGCGAAGCTTTCGGATCATGCGCGGGTGGTCGTCGGAGCGCGCATCTCGAAAAGCGGCAACCCCACCCCGCAGCCGGGCGACCTCGAGGGGTTGAGCGCTCCGGTGAAGCCAGGCGATGCCGGCGTGGTCATCGTGATCGACCGGGAATTGCGCGATAAGAAGTAGGCACCGCATTCCCCGTTTCCCGGCCTGAAAGTGGAAACGTACTCAACTCGGGCTGCCCCGCCCGATACTCACGTCGCTGCATACCTCCTATCTATATCTATATCTATATCTATATCTAGGCAGTTCGGTCTCGCAATGACCGAAAACTCCAATCCGTTCCCAGATTGATCTAGATCAATTGTCAGGCATTTGCAAGCTGTTACTTTTCGATACAAGGCAGTCGGTCCGTAGCGTTGCCCCGAATGGACTGGATTGATCGGCTGCAGGCATGAGGATCTTGTGAAAGCCGTTTCACCCGAAGAAAGATTAGATGGGTTTGCGAAGTCTGCGCAAACCGCCCGTTCGCAGGATAGCGAGACCGAAGCTCTTCGGATTCGCGTTGTACCCCTTCCCATGAATCCAACACGCAGCCGTCCAGGCGGCCGCGCCGTAGACGTATTGCCAAGGCGCGTATCAGGGAGACTCGAAATGGTGCATAGGTCGCGGTTCAACTGGCCCCGGGCATTCGGGATTTTTTCAGGCGCCTTGCTGCTGCTCGCCGGCATCCCGGCTCTCGCCGCTGAGCCGGCGGTGGCGGAGGTCTGCAAGGGCTGTCACGCCGCTTATGTCGAAAGCTACGAGGCCTCGATCCATGGCAAGAAGGGCCATCCAAGAGTCCCGGCCAATGCGGGCGAGTGCACCGCTTGCCACGGGGAGAACGCCCTTGAGCATGCAAAGAAAGGTGGCGGCAGGGGCGTGGGCGGGATCATCAACCCCGGCCCGCAAAACAAATCCATGTCCGCCGAAGCCAAGGCCAACATCTGCCTCTCCTGTCATTCGGACAACCGCCATCTCGCCTTCTGGGATTCGGGGCGGCATCGCAAGAATGACGTCGCTTGCACCAACTGTCACAGCACCCACGGCGGGAATCCCAGTCTCTTGAACGTTCAGAATCCCCCCATCCGCCCGCTCGTGAATACCACGCAAGTGCCGCAACAGGAGGTCTGTTTCACCTGCCACCGCGACATCCGGGCGTTGGTGATGAGGCCTTCGCACCACCCGATCCAGGAAGGCAAGGTGAAATGCACGAGCTGCCACAATCCGCACGGCGCGTTAAGCCCCAATATGATCAACGCCGAGAGCATCCGGGAACTGTGCGTAGGTTGCCACGCGGACAAGCGCGGACCCTTCATGTTCGAGCATCCGCCGGTCGAGGAGAACTGCCTGAATTGCCACAATCCGCACGGCAGCCGCTCGGTGAAGCTGCTCAAGGAGAAAGTTCCCAACCTCTGCCAGGACTGCCACGATGCCGCGCAGCATCCGGGCAGCGCCTATGACCTGACCGAGTCGTTCCGGGGCGCAGCCCCCAGCAACCGCTTCTTCGCGCGCGGCTGCCTCAACTGCCACAACGAGATTCACGGTAGCAACGCACCGGCCTCGCGCGGGCGAAGATTCGTGCGATAGGAGATGAAAATGAAACGGACCGCCATTTCCCTGGTCATTGCGGGCATTTTTTTCAGCGCTCCCGACGCATATGCGCAGCTCAATTATTCAGGATCGGCGAGCTGGACGGCGATCGGCAGGGACGTCAACAGCCAGAATCGGTTCCGGTTCGAGGAATACCGCGACCTTTCGAGTGGCGCCACTGCGGGCATGGACTTGAAGGGCGACAGCGATACCCATCGCTTTACCCTGTTCGGAGAGAACCTCGGCCGTGACGACCAGTTCATCGAATTCAAGGGCGCGCGCTACGGCGACTACAAGTTCTCCCTCTACAACAACAACATCATCCACAACCTGACCTTTGGCGCGATCACGCCGTTCAGCGGGACCGGAACCAGCAACCTCACCTTCCCCGGCGCATTGGACGGAACTTTCAAGCCTTCCCTCGACACAGCGACCTGGACGCCGTTCAATTATTCAATTAAGCACGAGAATTACGGCGGGGCGTTCGAATTGTCGCGTAGCTCGCCGTTTTACGTCCGCGTGACGGGGAACCAGAAGGAAACCAAGGGCATCAGGCCCCTCGGTAGCCCCGGCACCAGCCCCGGCGGTCCCAACTACGAGCTGCCGGCACCGGTCAATTACACGACCACGGACGCTTCGGCCGAAGTGGGCTACGCCACCAAGACTAGGCAGTTTTCGCTCAATGCCTCTTGGAGCCAATTCCAGGACCACAGTGATTTCGTGAATTGGCGCAATCCGGCGATTCAGAACGCCCTCAGCACGACCACCACCGAGCGTACCACGCTCGCCGCCGACAACGTTCTCGCAAAATTGTCGCTCAACGCGCTTTTGAAGCAGTTGCCCTTCAATTCGGCGTTGGGTTTGCGCGGGACTTACTCCCAGCTTACCAACAACCTGCCGGTTTCTCAGACCGGTACCACCGTAACAGGCACGACCGGCCAGATCGTCAATACGAACCCAAGCGAAACAGCGTTCAAAGGCGATGTCGTAAACGAGTCGTTCTCGGCTTCGCTAACCTCGCAGCTCGCCCGCACGCTCGATTCCCGCTTGTACTGGAACTGGGCCAGGAAGGAGAACAATTCAACGCAGATCGTTTACACACCGATCAATGCGTCGACGAGCGCTTCGACGCAGACCTGCGACCTCAATCCCGTGACGGGTGCGGGGCTCTCGACCTGCACGACAGAGTTGTTCCACTACAAGAAGAACGAATTCGGCGTCGACCTCCAGTGGCGGATGACGCCGGATCAAAAACTATCGGGCGGCTGGGAATACACCGATACGACACGCGAACGGATCGACTTTGATGAGACGAAAGACAACAAGGTCTACATCGAGTACAAGAACAGTTCGTTCGACGCCGTGACGGGGAAGATCAAGGTCCAGCACCTTCAGCGCCGGTCCAACTTCCTGCTGGGCAACCTGGATCCGAGTCTCAGCAATAACAATCTCTTCAACGTTTACTTGAAGCGGTTCGACCTCAACGACAACGATCAGGACCTGGTAAAGCTGGTGCTCGATTCGACCCCGCAGCAGTTTCTCGACCTGGGCGCCGAAGTGATTTGGAAGAAAAACGACTACAAGAATGTCGTCCTGGGCCGGACCGGGGATACCCGCGAGGAGTTGTACCTGACCGCCTCGTACGGCGATCCGAAGCGCTTCCGCGCTACCGCCTTTTTCGATTACGAAAAGACGCATTACGATTCGACCCACTACCAAGGCACCCCCAACGCGGCGACGTTCCCGGCCTCAGTGAACTCCACCACGTTCCTGTGGACAGGAAAGGTCAAGGACAAGAATTACGTGGCGGGCCTGGCCGCCGACTGGCCCGCCACCGAGCGGCTCAAGTTCACGGGGGCGTTTATCTGGCAGGAGACCGACGGGACCGTGGACTTTGCCGCCAACAACGCGGCGGCAGTCGTCGTCAATATCCCCGCCTACGACAGCTTCCGCAAGACGGCGCTTAACCTGAATGGGACCTACGCGGTGGACAAGAATATCGATGTGACGGTGGGCGGAGCCTGGGAGCGCTACACTTTCGATGACGCCCAGATGAACGGCTACACCTACACACCCGTGACCGGCACCAACCAGAATCTTTTGAGCGGCGCTTACGCCTCCCCGAACTACAAAGCGAGCATCTTTTACTTAAACCTGAAGTACAAGCTCCAATAGCTGACGGGAGGAACGGTACGAGGCGCACGGTCAACCGATTACCGAGGGGACGCGTAACCCCTTGGCTAGTTCGTAAGAAAGGCCTTCAATGAAAGCAATACTGCTGATTGTAGCTGCGGCCGCGGTTCTGGCCTCGGGCACGGGCTACGCCCAGTCGGGCGCCGACATCGTGAAGGCAAAGGGATGTCTTAACTGTCACGAAGTGGAGAAGAAGAAAGTGGGGCCGGCATTCAAGGAATCGGCTGCCAAGTACAAGGACGACAAAG
>JBGPYQ010000246.1:0-4516 GCA_041493345.1 Gammaproteobacteria bacterium
TACGTTGCCTCCGCGCTCAGCAGCGCCAGTACGGCAGCGAAAAACATCGTGGGCGCCGGCTATCCACCCGATATCGTCTCGGGAGCCACCTCATTCTGGGGATTTCACAACCTGCAGTTCTGGGAAGTGACGCAGTGCCAATGGCAGAAGCGCCTCGATCCCGCCTACGATACGTATGGAAGCGGCGCCGGAACCTATAACTACGTGAGCCGCCTTTCGTTCTCGGACGTCGGCGCGCAATTCGCCGCTTTCGCCACGACGGGGAGAATCCGGCGCCCCCTCGTTACCGTCGCCGGCACCATGGATGCGTTGCTGCCGATCGATCATCACGCGCGCGCGTACGCGCGCAAAGTCGCTGCCGCGTCCAATCAAAAGCGCGATGATGACGATCGCGGCGACAGGCATCGGGACGACGACCGGCCCGCGTATCGGCTGTACGAGATCCAGAACGGCAACCACATCGAGACGTTCCAGGACTTTTTCCCGCAGCTCGAGCTGATCGAGCCGCACGCGCAGCGCGCTTTCGACCTGCTCGTAAACCAGGTCGAGCACAACATGCCGCTGCCGCCCGACCAGTGCGTTCCGCGTGGGAAGGCCATCGCCGACTCACCGGCGCAGCCGGGACACTGCGCGAGCCTGTTTGCGCCCTGATCAGGGCGCGCGCTCCAGCCCGGTCAGAAGCCAGCCAGACGTGCCCCCAGAGGAATCAGCACCGCGCCCAGCACGCCGTGCAGTCCCATGGCGAGACTCGCATAGGCTCCCGCCTCCGGATTGACGCTGAACGCTCTCGATGTGCCGAGGCCGTGGGCGGCGACGCCGATGGCGAAGCCCCGCTGCCACCACTCGCGGCTGCGCACGAAGTCCAGCACGAATCGCGCAAGAACGGCGCCGAGGATGCCGGTGGATACGGCGAAGACCGCGGTCAGCGTCGGCGAGACGCCGATCCGCTCGGCGATGCCCATTGCGATCGGCGCGGTGACGGATTTGGCGATGAAGCCGCCCGTGATCGCGGCATCGGCGCCGAGCAGGCGCGCAATCCCCACCGCGCTGACGATGGATGTCACGCCGCCGGCGAGCAGCGCGGCGAGCAAAGGCACAATTCTTCCGCGCAGCGCGTCCAGCCCCTTGTAGATCGGCACCGCGAGCGAAACCGTCGCGGTTCCGAGCAGGAAGTGGACGAACTGCGCACCCTCGAAGTACTTCGGATACGGCATTTCGATCAGCGTGATCGTCGCCGCGACGAGAACGATCGCGATCAGCACCGGGTTCGCGAGCGGATGCCGGTTCGCCCGCTCGTAGGCGATCACGCCGAGCTGGTACGCGCCGAGGGTGAGAATGAGCGCGAGCAGCGGGCTGCCCGAGAGGTAGACCCAGATCTCGTGGATGTCGGGAAAGCCCGGTGTCGTCTGCGTGTTCATTTGCCCGAGTCCCGGGACAATCCCTTCAGGACGAGCGCGGTGACGGCAATGGTGAGGACCACGCTCACGACCAGCGCCGCCACAATCGCGACGGCATGGGTCTTCAGGTGCGGCCAGAACATCACCACGCCGACGGCTGCCGGAACGAACAGCAGGCCGAAATGCCGGCTGAACGCTGTCGCCAATTCATCAAGCGACGCGTTCACTCTTCCGCGCAGAACGAGGAAGCCGGTCAGCAGAACCAGGCCGATGACGGGACCGGGAATGAACGGCAAAAAGAAGTGCGTCGCCAGTTCACCCAATCCCTGGAACAGCAGGATCTCTACGAGGGCGGCGATCACAATGCGCGGGAAAGAAAGCCCGCTTGCGGCGTCGTTCCAATCAATCGCCGCGCGACGTCCCACCGGTATCGGCGGCCCGGTCGCCGGCCGCGGGTTTGATCACGTGGTACAGGAAGTGCCCGACCCGCCAGAGCGTGAGCAGGCGCGCGCTCCAGCCGAGCGCGAGCCTCGGGCGCAGCACCGCAATGGCCGTGGCGGCGGCGACGACCAGGTATGAGCTTGCGCGCAACAATCTTGCCCACGCGATGGCGCGGTCGGCGACGAAAAGCACGCTGCGGCAGCCGGCGATTCCTTCGGAGATCGCGCGCCGCTGTGCTTCCGCCTCCACGACGAGCCGCGCGCGCCTTTCGAGTATTTCCGTCAGTGCGCTCATTGTGCGCTCATTGCCCCTCGATCTTGGTGCGGTCTTTGCGAAGCTCCGCGAGGGTAGCCGACAGGAACCTGGGTCGGCGCGCATTCGCCGCTCGAAGCATCAGGCAGGCGGCGATTCCGCCGGCAGCGAAAACGCCGGCCAGCACGCCGATCGCGAGCAGGCGATCGGTGTCCCAGAACATCACCACAAGGAAGAACACGAGCAGGATGAGCGCAAGACCGAGACAGAATCCGGCGACCGCGGCCAACACGACGATTCTCGCCAGCCGCGCCCTTGCCTCGTCGATGTCGCTCGCGACGATATCGAGCCGCGATTGCAAGATGGCGACAAACGTCCTCGCCAGATTTCGCAACGATTCGAGCAAGCCTGCGGTGCGCCCGGCTTCTTCGGCCATGGGAAGCCGCTAGCGGCGGCTGATCAGCAGCCCAATCGCAATTCCGGCGAGCGCCGCGATGCCGACGGCCTGCCAGGGATGGTCGCGAACGTAGTCGTCGGTGGAGTGCACGGCGGCGCGCGCCTGCTCGGCCGCCTCTTCGCCGAATACTCCCAGCTTGTCCTTGGCCGAATCGAGGCTGTCCTTCACCTTGGCGCGCGCGGCAGCGACGGTTTCGCCCGCCTGGCTGGCCGTTGCGCGCAACAGCCCTTCTGCGTCGGCAATGACGACCCGGAGATCGGCCGCGAGTTTTTCTGCGGTGACTTCACTGTCTTTCATGTAAGGCCTCTTTTCGCGAGTTGAATGACCGGGCCATGCCGGCTCTCCCCACCCCGGCAAGCCTAGCGGTTTTCACCTGTAGAATCAACCGAGGAACGCGAGCCCGCGTCAAGCGCGGCCGGCATGCACCCGATCGCCGGCGCGGCGTGTAAGCTGCGCTTGACGTGACCTAGACCTTTATTTACCACGGGAGCAATCATGCAGAAAAAAGCATCGGCCGTCTGGAAGGGCGGCCTCAAGGACGGCAAGGGCACGATCTCGACCGAGAGCGGCGTTCTTTCCAACACGCAGTACGGATTCAATTCGCGTTTCGAGAACGGACCGGGGACGAATCCCGAGGAATTGATCGGCGCCGCGCACGCGGGCTGCTTCTCGATGGCGCTGTCGGCGCAGCTGGGTGAAGCGGGAATGGTGGCGGAAAGCATCAGGACCGCCGCGACGGTCACGCTGGAGAAAGTCGAAGGAGGTTTCTCGATCACCGCCGTTCACCTGGACCTGAGCGCGAAAATACCGGGCGCGAATCGCCAGGCTTTCGAGGCCGCGGCCAACAAGGCGAAGACAGGATGCCCGGTTTCCAAGGTGCTGAACGCCAGGATCACCCTGGACGCGAAACTGGAGGCGTGACCCGACAGGCGAAGGCGCGGGGTAGATGGACACCCTGACCCACGCGCTCTCCGGGGCGCTCCTCGCGCGCGCCACGGCGCCGAGGAACGCGCCGCCGGGCTCGCTCGCGCGCCGGGTGGCGGCGGGCTTCTTTGCCTGCGCCGCGCCGGACCTCGACTTCGTCATCGGCTACGCCGGGCCGGTCGAGTACCTGATGCACCACCGCGGCGTGACGCACTCGCTCGTCCTGCTGCCGCTATGGGCGCTGCTCTATTCCTGGCTCCTCGCCCGGATCCTGCGCGAGCCGCGGGGATGGCGCGCGCTCTATGGCGTGACCGCGCTCGGCCTCGGTCTGCACATCGCGGGCGATGTCATCACGAGCTACGGCACGATGGTTCTCGCCCCGTTTTCCGACTGGCGGGCTGCGATCGGCACCACATTCATCATCGACTTGTGGTTCAGCGGGATCATTCTCGCCGGTCTGGCTGCTTCGGCATGGCTTCGCCGTTCCAGGTGGCCGGCCATCGCGGCCAGCGCCGTCCTCGTTGCTTATGTCGGCTTTCAGGTCCTGCAAAAGGAAAAGTCGCTCGAATTCGGTGAGCGGTACGCCCGGGCCCAGGGCTTGAGCAGTGCCATCGTCACCGTGCAACCGCGGCCGGTCTCGCCGTTCAACTGGACGGTATTCGTGAGCGACGCCGAGGCGCACCGCTTTGCCGACGTAAACCTGATACGCAAGGAACCGCGCGCCTATCGTCCGGGCGAGGGCTTCATCGCAAGGCTCGACTCGGCCTACCAGCCGCTATCGGCTGCCCGCTGGGAGGCGAGGAGCCGTTTTGGCGAAGGCGCCGCGAAACCGCTCGCGCAGGAGGCATGGAACTCGCCCGCGATGGCGGTCTTCCGCTGGTTCGCCGATCTGCCTGCGTTCGACGGCGTGAGCGAGGGCTCGACGTGCGTGTGGTTCGTCGACCTGCGGTTTGGCACGCCGGGGCGCGACGCGATGCCGTTCCGC
This sequence comes from Gammaproteobacteria bacterium, assembly GCA_041493345.1. GTDB lineage: Bacteria > Pseudomonadota > Gammaproteobacteria > Burkholderiales > SG8-39 > VBDM01. The sequence goes on from JBGPYQ010000246.1 coordinate 4,457, forward strand.
TACGGCGCCTGCCGCGATCGGCCCGGAGCGCACTGGCGGCTCGTTCCACCCGCGTGATAA
>JBGPYQ010000023.1:0-24270 GCA_041493345.1 Gammaproteobacteria bacterium
ATGTTGCCCCCGGCACCGGAGGGCTCGGCCGGCCTGTCCCGCGCCGAACCACCGAACCCATGTCCGAATACTACGATTCCCTGGAAACCCGCGACCCGCAGGATCGCGAACGCTCGCTGATGGCCGCGCTGCCCGGCCATATTGCCCACGCCAAGCGCAATGCGTCCGGCTGGGCGCGCATTCTCGCCGATGTCGACGCCGCCGCCGTGGCGAACCGCTCGGCCCTCGCCAGCCTTCCTGTTACGCGCAAGTCGGACCTCGCTGCGCTGCAAAAAGCGGATCGCCCCTTCGGCGGCCTGAATGCCACTCCGGTCTCAACGCTCGGAAAGGTCTTCGTCTCCCCCGGACCGACCTACGATCCGGAAGGGCGCGGTCGGGACTGGTGGCGCGGGGCGCGCGCGCTTTTCGCGGCGGGTTTTCGTTCGGGAGACCTGGCGTTGAATACCTTCGCCTACCATTTCACGCCGGCAGGCTCGATGCTCGAATCGGGAGCGCTCGCGCTTGGCTGCACGGTGGTGCCGAGCGGGACCGGGCAGACCGAAATGCAGATCGCGACGATCGCCGATCTGCGCGCGAATGCGTTCATCGGCACGCCGACCTTTTTGAAGCTCCTCGTCGAGAAGGCCGACGAGCTCAAGACGGACATCGGCAGTCTAAAAAAAGCGGCCGTGGGCGCGGAGTATCTGCCGCCCGCGCTGCGCGCGGCGATGGGCGAGCGGGGCATCCGCGTGCTGCAGTCCTACGCGTCGGCAGACTTGGGTCTGATCGCCTACGAATCCGAAGCGCTCGAAGGCATGATTCTCGACGAAGGAGTGATCCTCGAGATCGTGCGGCCGGGAACGGGCGACCCGGTCCCCGAGGGCGAAGTCGGCGAGGTGGTCATCACCACGCTCAATCCGGATTACCCGCTCATTCGCTTCGGCACCGGCGACCTGTCGGCGGTGCTTCCGGGGCGAAGTCCATGCGGTCGCACCAATGTCCGCATCCGCGGCTGGATGGGCCGCGCCGACCAGACCACCAAGGTAAGGGGAATGTTCGTCCATCCCTCGCAGGTGGCCGAGGTCGTGAAGCGGCACGCGGAAGTGCTGAAGGCGCGGCTCGTCGTGGACAATCCGGGGGGCAACGACCGCATGACCCTGCACTGTGAAGTGCGCGGCGCGCCTCCCGCGGCACTCGCGCAGGCAATCGCCGAGAATATCCGCAGCGTCACCAAGCTGCGCGGCGAGGTGGCATTCGCCAAGCCCGGCGACCTGCCCAACGACGGCAAGGTGATCGAGGACGCGAAGAAGTACCAATAGGGAGCTGCGATGAAACCACTCAGAATCCTGATTCTGGCGACAGGCCTTCTCGCTTCAGCGGCCGCATTGGCCGACCAGATCGTGACGCTCAAGACGCGCGCGAACGTGACTCAATCCTACCTGCTGCTTGCCGACGGAGGTGCGCAACCGAAAGCGGTCGCCGTGATGTTGCCGGGGGGCAACGGTCTGGTGAAATTGCCCGACGATATTGCACAACTCAAGCTCGGGCGGCGCGGCAATTTCCTGGTGCGCACACGAGATCTCTTCCGCGACGACGAGGTTGCGGTGGCGATCGTCGATTCGCCCTCGGATCGCCAAGAAGTGGGCATGGACGACCGCTTTCGCGCCAGCCACGCGCACGTCGAGGACATGGCGGCGGTCGTCAAAGACCTGAAAGAACGGTTTCCGGAAGCGAAGATTTTCATCGTCGGAACGAGTCGCGGCACCTTGTCGGCTGCCTACGTCGCGCGCGCCCTCGGCGGACCCTTGAAGGTGGATGGCGCGGTCCTTACCGCGACGCTTTTCCACGGCGGTCGCAACGGCATCGGCCTCGTCACGTTCAATTTCAGTGCAATCCCGGGCCGGCTGCTGTTTGTCCACCATTACAACGACGCCTGCAGGGCCACGCCTTTCAGGGAGGCGGACCGCGTGGGCAGGAGAAACGATCAGCTGATGACGGTGATCGGCGGTTTGCCCGCGGAATCCGACGCGTGCGGACCGCTTTCGGCGCACGGTTTTTACGGCAAAGAGGCGGAAACCGTCCGCGAGATCAAGAATTGGATTATGGGACGACCCCGTCGCCAGACGGTCGGATAGCTTGCGCGCGAAACCTCTTTCCGGCATCCGCGTCCTGGATCTGACGCGGCTCCTTCCCGGTCCCATGGCGACGCTGCACCTTGCCGACATGGGAGCCGACGTCGTCAAGATCGAGGACACTGAAGCGGGCGACTACGCCCGCGGGATGGGCCGCGTGCGCAACGGCATGTCGGATTTCTTTCGGCTGGTCAATCGCAACAAGCGGGCGATTCGGCTCGATCTGAAACAGCCGAAGGGTCGCGAGGCGTTCCTGCGGCTTGCAAAAGGCGCCGACGTCGTCGTCGAGGGGTTCCGTCCCGGCGTCATGGCGAAGCTCGGCTTGGGGTACGATGCGGTGGCCGCGATCAACCCGCGCATCGTGTATTGCTCGATCTCCGGATACGGCCAGGAGGGGCCCTATGCGGGGCGGGCCGGCCACGACATCAACTACATCGGCTATGCCGGCGTCGGCGACCAGATCGGAACCGAGGATGCTCCCGTGGTCCCGAACTTCCAGATCGCGGACCTCCTGGGCGGTGCGCTTACGCCGGTGATGGGGATTCTTGCCGCCTTGATTGACGCCAGGTCTTCCGGCCTCGGACGCCATGTCGATGTGGCGATGACCGACGCTGTGCTCGCACACGCGATTTTTCCCCTTCTCGGACTGATTGAGCGAGGCAAGGCGCCCGGGCGCGGCACGACCCTACTTGCCGGCGGTCTGCCGTGCTACAACGTCTACCGCACCCGTGACGGGCGCTACATGGCGGTCGGGGCGTTGGAGGCGAAATTCTGGGAAAAGCTCTGCGATATACTCGGCTGCCCCGAGCTGAAGGCGAAGCACATAGTCTACGGCGAAGAGGCGAGGCCGGCCAAAGAGCGGCTCGCCGCGATCTTTGCCGGACGCACTCAACATGAATGGGCGGAGGTTTTCGCCAAAGCCGACTGCTGCGTCAGCCCGATTTTAACCATGGACGAGACGCTTGAGAACGAGCAGCTTCGCGCCCGCCGCATGATCATCGGGGAGGACGAGCGGGTGCAATTCGCGTTGCCCGTCAAATTCAGCGAGTTCGAGTTTGCAATCGGGCGGGAAGCGCCCCGGTCCGGCGAGCACACGGCGGAAATCCTGCGTGAGGCCGGGTATGGCGACGCGGAAATCGAAACCTTCCGCCGCAACAAAACGATATAGGAGGGTGATGGTGAAGAAGGCAGCAGCGTGTTGCGCGGGCAAGAACAAAACGATCCATGCCGTCGCGCTCGCAGCCATTTTGTTCGCTGCGCCCTTCTGCGCCCGCGCGCAAGGTCCGGAGCTCGATACTCCTTACGTGCCGACGCCGCAGGTCGTCGTCGACAGAATGCTCGATCTCGCGCAAGTGAAGGCCGGCGACATGCTGATCGATCTGGGCTCGGGCGACGGCCGGATGGTGATCACCGCGGCGCAGAAATACGGTGCGCGCGGCCTCGGCGTCGATATCGACCCACGCCTGGTCAAGCTGTCCAACGAGGCCGCGGGCCGCGCGGGCATTGCGGACCGGGTGAAGTTCCTCACCCAGGACTTGTTCAATACGGATCTCCACGAGGCGAACGTGCTGACGCTCTACCTGCTGCCGGACGTGAATCTCGCGTTGCGTCCGAAGATCCTCTCCGAGTTGAAGCCGGGAACGCGCGTGGTTTCCCACGATTACGGCATGCGGGAGTGGCGGCCGGACGCCGAGGAAACGCTGGCCGCACCCGACAAGACCGTGGGACCTTTCCACAAGAGCACGGTCTATCTCTGGATTGTTCCGGCCCGGGTCGAGGGCAAGTGGATCCTCGAAATCAACTCGGGCGGCAAAACGCAGAACCTTCGGATCGACCTCAAGCAGCAGTACCAGTTCGTTTCCGGGTCGGTCGATGTGCCGAAGCATGGCGCCGTGCCGGTTTCCGACGGCAGGCTCAGGGGCGACGAGCTGCGCCTGACTCTGCCGGGCGGCGTGATCGGCGGCGGCCCGGTCGAACTGGCGGGGCGCGTTTCGGGGAATACGCTCAACGGAAGCGTCATGCGCGGCGAGCGCGAGATCGCCGTGTGGAGCGCCCGCCGCCGCGGCTAGGTTCCGGTCGCGACCAGCATTCCATCCCGCCGCTGCACTGCGCCTGCACGCTCGAGATCGGCGGCGAGCCAGCCGGCAAACACTGCGGCGGTCATTCCAAGGTAGCGCCGGTTGATGTCTGCGAGCATGGGTACGCGTCCCACGTAGGCGGGGACGTCTGCGAGCGGCATCGAGCGCTTTTCCAGCAACGCGAACGAGAACGCCACCTTGACGCAATGACGCGCAAGACGGGTGATGTCCTCTTCGTAGCTATCGAGCCGCTTGAACGCCCGCTCGAGCGCGGCATCGACGCCGGTGAACGGCCGGCCGTGGCCCGGGATGACGATGGCCACTTCGAGGCGGGAGATACAATCAAGCGTACCCCGGGTTTCCTGAAGCGCCGTGTCGCGGCCGAAGAGCTGCGGGAACACCGCGCCAAAACCGTTCTCCCACAACGCGTCGCCGGAGATCAGCACGCGGGATTCGGGCGAATGGAACGTCACGGCGTGGGTGTCGTGTCCGGGCGCGGCGATGACCCGCCAGTCGAGCTCCCCCATTTTCAGAGAATCGCCGTCGCCGAAGGTGTCGTCATAGCTGAAACGCTCGGCGCGCTGATCGGCGATCGAAAGAATCAATGCCTGCTCGTCCCAGCGGTCGATCAACGGCGCCTCGCCCGCCGGAACGCTCGTCCTGCAGCCGTATTTCCCCTGGATGGCGGCGTTGCCGCCCATGTGGTCGGAGTGGCAATGAGTATTGATGAGCCGCGCGAGCGGTTTCCCTTTCAGCGCCTTTTCCAATAGAGCGAGCGTCAGTGGCGCGTGCGCGCCGTAGCCGGAATCGACGAGCGTCGCGCCCTCGGGCGCGTGCAGCACGATGTTGTTGGCGGACAGCCAGCCGCGCTCGATGACTTGAATGCTGGCAGGCAGTTTCAAGGTTTTGGCTTCCTCGCGGGAAGTTGCGCCAGCACCGCGCGTTTTTCCCTGGCGCTCAATCCGGACCAGGCGGCGATCTCGTCGATGGTGCGAAGACAGCCTTCGCACAACTGTGTTTCAGGGTTCATGCGGCAGATATTGTTGCAGGGTGAAGCGATGTCTTCCAGCGGTAACTTGGCGCTTTCGCTCATGAGCCGGCCTTTCCCGGGAAGACTCGTCCTTCGGCCTCGAACGCGATCAACTCTGCGCCTTCGCTTACCTGCTCGCCGATCTTGAAGCGGATCGCCGCCACTGTGCCTTGCACAGGCGCGGTGAGGGTGTGCTCCATTTTCATCGCTTCGAGAATGAGGAGCGGCGCGCCTTTTGCAACCTTGCTGCCGGCTTCGACGAATACCGCGACGATTTTTCCGGACATCGGTGCCGCCAGCTCCCCTTCATGCAATGCGCTCTCGAACTCCTGGAGGAGCGGATCGTGCAGTTCCAGGATGTGGTGCTCCCCGGGCAGGAACACCTCGATACGGTTGCCCGAGCGGATCGCGCGCCCGAGGATTTCGACGCCATCGAGCTGCGCGAGCAACCTGCCGTCCTCGCGCAGGTGTCCCTTGAGAGCGCGGCGCCTGCCCGCGAGCTCCAGTTCGTATTTCTCGCCGCGGTGGTGCGCGATCACCGCGTATCGGTGCCCGCCATCACGAAAAACAAGCCCATGGCGAGGGTCCCGGCCGGGGTGCCAGTCGTCGGTGAGGCTCCATGGCGAATGGACCTCGGCCGAGCGCAGCGCGCGCTCGCGCGCCTCCGCCTCGATCTGCAGCAGCGCCGCCAGGGTCGCGAGCGCGAGTGCATTTTCGCCCGGCGGCTCGTGCGGCGCGAGTAACTCCGGGTGGCGCTCGATCAACCCGGTCTCGAGCTCGGCCTGCGCAAAAGCGCGGCTCTGCACCAGGCGCAGGAGGAATCCGATGTTGGTCGTGATTCCCGCAACCTCGAATTCACCGAGCGCCGCCTGCATGCGGGCTAGCGCCGCGTCGCGGTCGCTGTCCAGGACGATGAGTTTGGCGATCAGGGGATCGTAGTGGGGCGCGATTTCGTCGCCGGCCCGAACGCCGGTATCGACGCGCACGCACTCCGATTCGGCGGGTAAACCCAGGTGCGCGATGCGTCCGGCCGCCGGCAGGAAACTGTTGCCCGGGTCCTCGGCATAGATGCGCACTTCAATCGCGTGGCCGTCGATGCGCAGGTCTTTCTGGGCAAGCGGCAACTTTTCGCCCGCGGCGACGCGCAACTGCCATTCCACGAGATCGAGGCCGGTGATCATTTCGGTAACCGGGTGCTCGACCTGCAGCCGCGTGTTCATCTCCATGAAATGGAAAGTGCCGGCGCGCTCGGCGATGAACTCCACGGTTCCGGCGCCGACGTAGCCGACCGTTCTGGCCGCAGCCACAGCGGCTTCGCCCATCTCGCGGCGGCGCTTTTCGGTCATGCCGGGCGCGGGCGCTTCCTCGATCACCTTCTGGTGGCGCCGCTGCACGGAGCAATCGCGCTCGAAAAGATACACGCAGCCCCCGTGCCGGTCGGCGAAAACCTGGACCTCGATATGCCGCGGACGCTGGAGGAATTTCTCGATGAGCACGCGTTCGTCGCCGAAAGCCGATTTTGCCTCGCGCCGGCAGGCTGCGAGCGCGGCGTCGAACTCCGCGGCGCGCTCGACCACGCGCATGCCCTTGCCGCCGCCGCCGGCGGCGGCTTTGATCAGCACCGGGAAGCCGATGTGCTCGGCTTGTCCGAGCAGGAAATCCGTCGCCTGTTCCTTCCCGTGGTAACCGGGAACGACCGGGACACCGGCTTTTTCCATTATTGTCTTGGCCGTTGACTTGTCGCCCATGGCGCGTATCGCTGCGGCCGGCGGGCCGATGAACGTGATGTCCGCACGTTCGCAGTTTTCGGCGAACTCCGCGTTCTCCGAGAGAAAGCCGTAGCCGGGATGAACGGCTCGGGCGCCGGAGCGCCTGGCCGCGTCGATGATCCGGTCGCCGCGGAGGTAACTGTCCTTCGCCTCAGGCGTGCCGACGCGAAAGGCCTCGTCGGCGAGCGCGACATGGAGCGATTGCACATCCGCGTCCGAATACACCGCGACGGTGCCGATTCCCATGCGCCGCGCGGTCCTGATCACACGGCAGGCGATCTCGCCGCGGTTGGCGATGAGTATCTTCTGAAACATCATCTTTCACCACAGAGGACACAGAGAGCACAGAGAAGATTCACTCATTGCCTCGCAGGCGCTCTTAAGAGAACAATCAGTTCTGTGCTGTGCGCACTTCCGTGGTTCAAGACCTGGATTTCCCCTTCTTCGCGCCCTTTTTCCCCGCCTGCTTTGCCGCCTGCTTTGCCGCCTGCAGCCACGAAGGCGAACGCTTTTCGATAAAGGCGCGCATTCCCTCCCTGCCTTCAACGGATGCGCGGGCGGTGGCGATGCGCGTGGTAGTGTCGGCGATCAGCTCGGGCGTAATGGCGCGGCCCGCGACCGAGCGGATCAGGTCCTTGGTCGCGGCGTGCGCGCCGGGCGCGCCTTGAACGATCTGGCCGAGGATCGCGTTCACCGTTGCATCGAGCTCGTTCGGCTGCACCAGCTCCTGTACAAAGCCGATGCGATAAGCTTCCGCGGCGGAAAAGCGCTCGGCGGTCAGGAAATATCGATGCGCGGCGCGCTCACCCATTGCCGCGAGAACGTAAGGGCTGATCGTGGCCGGAATAATGCCCAGCCGCACCTCGGACAAACAGAACTCCGTGTCGGTCGATGCGACGGCGATATCGCAGGCGGCGGCGAGCCCCATGCCTCCCGCGAAGGCGGCGCCGTGCACTCGCGCGATCGTCGGCTTCTTCAGCGTATGCAGGCGGTTGAGCATCGTGGCGAACGTCATCGCGTCCTTTCGGTTCTCCTCGAAACTGAACTCGCCCATTTTCTTCATCCAGTTCACGTCGGCGCCGGCGCAGAACACCTTGCCGCGGCCCGCGAGCACCACGGCACGAATCCCCGGATCCGCGTCGAGCTGACCGCACGCCGCGGTGATTTCGGCGATCATGGTCTCGTTGAAGGCATTGCGCACCTGCGGCCGGTTCAGCCAGAGAATGGTGACGCCCAGGCCGGTCTGAAGTTCGATCGTTTCGTAGTTCATCTTGTTTCCCTGGACTGTGAGCTATTGCGGCTCCACGCCGACTTGGGTCGACACCGAGTTGGCGATGAAGCAGCGTTCGTGCGCTTCGTGATGCAGCTCGGCAAGCAAGGCCGTCGAAGGCGGCGCGGAGAATTCGACCGCCGGCCGCAGCGTGACGCGAGTCATTGCCATGCGGCCTTCAGAATTCTTCTCGAGCACGCCCTCGGCTTTATCCACATAGCGATTCACGACGAGCTTTTTCTTCGACGCAAGGCCGAGAAACCAGAGCATGTGGCAGGCGGAGAGCGAGGCCACAAAGAGCTGCTCCGGGTCGGCGCCGGGAGCGTAGGGCGCCCCCTGCGGAAGGTTTTCTTTCGCCGCATTCCCGGTAAGTTCGACGGAGGACCCGAACTCGATGCGGTGAGCGCGGCTGTATTTTCCGATTTCAAAAGCCGCGTCGCCGCGCCGCCATTCGGTTGTTGCATGATGGATGGACATTTGTTCCTCGGCTACATCCGAAAAACGCCGAACCGGGTGTCCTCGATCGGCGCGTTGAGCGATGCGGAGATGGCGAGCGCGAGCACGCGCCGTGTTTCCTCCGGCGCGATCACGCCGTCGTCCCACAGCCGCGCGGTGGCGTAGTAGGGGTGGCCCTGGCGGTCGTATTGCTCGAGGATGGGGCGCTTGAAGTCCTCCTCCTCTTCACTGCTCCAGGCGCCGCCTTTGGCTTCGATGCCGTCGCGCTTCACCGTGGCGAGGACGGAAGCCGCCTGTTGCCCGCCCATGACGGAGATACGCGCATTGGGCCACATCCAGAGAAAACGCGGGCCGAAGGCGCGGCCGCACATACCGTAGTTGCCCGCGCCGAATGAGCCGCCGATGATCACGGTGAATTTCGGCACTTTGGCGCAGGACACCGCGGTCACCATCTTGGCGCCGTCCTTGGCGATGCCGCCTGCCTCGTATTTTTTTCCGACCATGAAGCCGGTGATGTTCTGAAGGAACAGGAGCGGAATGCCCCGCTGGCTGCACAGCTCGATGAAGTGCGCGCCTTTCAATGCCGATTCGGAGAACAGGATGCCGTTGCTGGCGACGATGCCGACCGGGTAGCCCCAGAGGCGCGCAAAGCCCGTCACCAGAGTGGTCCCGTAGTTCGCCTTGAATTCGTCGAACTCACTGCCGTCGACGATGCGCGCGATGACTTCGCGCACGTCGTAAGGTTTGCGCGTTTCGGCGGGAATGACGCCGTGCAATTCATCGGCGGGGTAGAGCGGTTCCGCCGGTTCGCGCAGCGCGAGGCTCACATTCTTCACGCGGTTGAGGTTGGCGACGATGGAACGGGCAATCGAGAGCGCATGAGCGTCGTTCTGCGCGTAATGGTCGGCCACCCCGGACTGCCGTGTGTGCACTTCGGCGCCGCCGAGCTCCTCCGCCGAGACGATCTCGCCGGTCGCGGCTTTTACCAGGGGCGGGCCGGCGAGAAAAATCGTGCCTTGCCCTTTGACGATAATCGTTTCATCGGACATCGCCGGCACATAAGCGCCGCCGGCGGTGCACGACCCCATCACCGCCGCGACCTGAGGGATGCCGGCCGAGGACATCATGGCCTGGTTGTAGAAGATGCGGCCGAAATGGTCGCGGTCGGGAAAGACCTCGTCCTGCTCGGGCAGAAACGCTCCGCCCGAGTCGACAAGGTAGATACACGCCAGCCGGTTCTGCAGCGCGATCTCCTGCGCGCGCAGGTGCTTCTTCACCGTCAGCGGATAGTAGGTCCCGCCTTTCACCGTGGCGTCATTCGCGACCACCATGCATTCCTGGCCGGAGACGCGGCCGATGCCGGTGATGATGCCGGCGCCCGGCGCCTCGTCGCCGTACATGCCGAATGCGGCGAGCTGGGAGAGTTCGAGGAACGGCGAGCCCGAGTCAAGCAGCAACTTCACTCGCTCGCGTGGAAGAAGTTTTCCGCGGGCCGTGTGTTTCGAGCGCGCCGGTTCGTCGCCGCCGAGGGCGATACGTTCGACCTTTTCGCGCAAATCGGTCACCAGCGCGGCCATCGCGCGGGCATTGGCCTGGACCTCCTCCGAGCGCGGATTCAGTTTGCTTTTGATGGCGGGCATCTCACCAGCCGCCGGTGGCAAGCCACTTGTCGATTTGATCGAGCCGGTCTGCACCCCAGAACGGTTCGCCATCGATGATGATGTAGGGAGAACCGAATGCGCCGCGTGCGATCGCCCTGTCCACCTCGACTTTGGTGCGGTCCTTGATCGCCTGGTCGCCAATCCCGGCGCGGACCTCGCCGGCGTTCAGGCCGAACCTGGCGCATACCGAGACAGTGTTGTCGGGACTCGAGATGTCGATGCCATCGATGAAATAGGCGCGGTAGAGCGCCTTGGCAAGTTCCTTGGCCCGCCTGGGGTCTTTTGCGTCCAGCCAGTAGAAGGCGCGGCAAGGTGAGACCGAGGAAATCGGAAACACGGGAGGATGACGATATTCCACGCCAAGATACCTCGCGGTGCGAAGCATATCGCGCAGGTGATAAGCGCCCTTCATCGGGATCGACGGCAGCGGCGCTCCGCCGGTCGTCTTGAACGCGACGCCGAGCAGGAACGGCCTCCACGTCACTTCGCGACCGTGCTTCGCCGCGAGCGCGTCGATCTTCTGGCTCGCGAAATAGCCGTAGGGCGAGGAGAAGTCGAAATAGAATTCGATCGGGTTCGGCATGGTGTCAGTAGCTTCAGGGGTGCGTCAGATCAGTTCAATCGCCATGGCCGTCGCTTCCCCGCCGCCTATGCACAGGCTCGCGACCCCGCGCTTGCCGCCGGTCTTCCTGAGCGCGCCGATCAGCGTGACGAGAATGCGCGCGCCCGAGGCGCCGATGGGGTGGCCGAGGGCGCAGGCGCCGCCGTGGACGTTCACCTTTTCGTGCGGCAGGCCGTGCTCCTTCATCGCCGCCATGGTGACCACCGCAAAGGCCTCGTTGATCTCGTAGAGATCGACTTTTCCGGCGCTCCAGCCGGTCGCATCGAAGAGTTTCCTGATTGCGGCCACCGGCGCGGTGGTGAACCAGCCGGGTTCCTGCGAATGAGTGCTGTGGCCGGCGATTGCCGCAAGCGGCGTCAGTCCCAGCTTTTCCGCGGTCGAGCGGCGCATCATCACGAGCGCCGCCGCGCCGTCGGAGATCGAGCTCGAGTTGGCGGCGGTCACCGTGCCGTCCTTGCGGAACGCAGGCTTGAGCGTCGGGATCTTCTCGAGATTGGCCTTGAACGGCGGCTCGTCCTGCTCCATGAAGCGCTCGTTCTTTCCGGCCTTGATCGCGATCGGGGTGGTCTCCCAGGCAAACCAGCCGTTCCTGTTCGCGGCTTGCGCGCGCTCGAGCGAAGCCACGGCAAACTTGTCCTGCTCTTCGCGCGTGAAGCCGTATTTCGCCGCGCAATCCTCGGCGAAAGTGCCCATCAGCCGACCTCCGCCTTTTTCGTCTTTTGCGTAGGCGTCTTCCAGGCCGTCAAGAAACATGTGGTCTATGACCCGGCCGTGGCCCATGCGCAGGCCCGCGCGCGCTTTCGGCAGCAGATACGGCGCATTGGTCATCGACTCCATTCCGCCCGCGATCATGATGTCGTTCGCGCCCTCATTTACGTTTGCCAGGAGCATGTCGTGAGCGAACATCGCCGCCTTCATGCCCGAGCCGCACATCTTGTTGACCGTGGTGCAGCCGGCGGAAAGCGGCAAGCCCGCGCCGATGCTCGCCTGGCGCGCCGGCGCCTGACCCTGGCCGGCAGGCAACACGCAGCCCATGATGACTTCCTGCACCTGCCCGGGTTTGATTCCGGCGCGCTCGACCGCGGCGCGGATCGCCGCCGCACCGAGCTGCGGCGCGGCAAAGTCCTTCAACTCGCCCTGGAACGCGCCCATCGGCGTGCGCGCGGCGGAAACGATTACGATTGGATCATTCAACATGGCAGCCTCCAGTAAAACCTTGAACCACAGAGATCACAGAGAACACGAGAGTGCGAACCTGTTTCGAGATTTCTCCCTGGACTCTGTGATCTCTGTGGTGAAAGACTTTTAAGTCGTCTCGGCAAAGAGTTCACGGCCTATCAGCCAGCGGCGGATCTCGCTGGTGCCGGCTCCTATCTCGTACAGCTTCGCGTCGCGCCACAGCCGCCCGGTCGGATAATCGTTGATGTAGCCGTTGGCGCCCAGGCACTGGATGGCCTCGCCCGCCATCCAGGTGGCTTTTTCCGCGGCGTACAAGATTGCGCCGGCGGCGTCTTTCCGGATGGTCTCGCCGCGGTCGCAGGCCTGGCCGACCGCGTACACATAGGCGCGGCAGGCGTTGAGCGTGGTGTACATGTCGGCGAGCTTGCCCTGCATCAGCTGGAATTCGCCGATAGACTGGCCGAACTGCTTGCGCTCGTGCACGTAGGGAACCACGACGTCCATGCACGCCTGCATGATGCCCAGGGGGCCGCCGGCGAGCACCGCGCGCTCGTAGTCCAGGCCGCTCATCAATACGTTCACGCCGCGGCCGACTTCCGAGAGGATATTTTCTTCCGGCACCTCGCAGTCCCGGAAGACGAGCTCGCAGGTGTTCGAGCCGCGCATGCCGAGCTTGTCCAGCTTCTGCGCGGTGGAAAATCCCCTGAATCCCTTTTCGACGATGAAAGCAGTGATGCCTCGTTTCGCACCTTCGGGTCCGGCGCCGGCGTCGGTCTTGGCATACACCACCAGCACGTCGGCGTCGGGGCCGTTGGTGATCCACATCTTGGTCCCGTTCAGGATGAACTTGCCCTTGCGATATTCGGCGCGCGTTTTCATCGAGACGACATCCGAGCCCGAGCCGGGCTCGGACATCGCAAGCGCCCCGACCGATTCGCCCGTGATGAGCTTGGGCAGGTATTTCTTCTTCTGTGCCTCGCTGCCGTTTCTGCGGATCTGGTTGACGCAGAGATTGGAGTGCGCGCCGTAGGACAGACCCACCGAGGCCGAAGCGCGGCTGATCTCTTCCATCGCGACGATGTGGGCCGTATAGCCCATAAGGGTGCCGCCGTATGCTTCCTCGACCGTGATGCCGAGAAAACCGAGCGCGCCCATCTTCATCCATAGGTCCGCGGGAAACTGGTTGGAGCGGTCGATCTCGGCGGCGCGCGGCGCGATCTCCGCCGCGGCGAAGCCGCGCACCGTGCCGCGCAACAGATCGACGTCCTCGCCGAGTGCAAAGCGCAGCCCCGGCAGATCGATTGCCGCGGTGCCGCCGGGGACGTTCCGGACTCGATCCATTCGGCTGGATTCCAAGGTGAGGTTTTGTGGCGCGCGGCGCCGTAATCTGCGAAAATCCGCAACTTCCGCTGCGGGAAGCCGTAATTCTACTCCGGCCTCTTCGTGTCATTCAAAGCGCATGACCCCCGAATCCATCCTCGAGTACCCCCATGCCGCGCCGCCGGTCCCGGGAGAGACGCTGGAAGTCGCTCCCGGCGTGCACTGGCTGAGGATGCCCTTGCCGTTCGCCCTCGATCACATCAACCTGTGGCTGCTCGAGGATGACGACGGCTGGACCCTCGTTGACTGCGGGATCGGCGACGACACCACCCGTGCGCTGTGGGACCGCATTTTTGCCGGGCGCATTGCCGCACGCCCGGTGAAGCGCGTCATTGTCACGCACCATCATCCCGACCATGCCGGCCTCGCTCTCTGGCTGACCGAGCGCACCGGCGCCGAGTTCTGGATGCCGCAGGCCGAGTACTTTGCCGCGCATGCGATGCGCGAAGGGCAGGCGGGCTTCGGCTTCGACAACGTGATTTCGATGTTCATTCGTAACGGACTCGCCGGCGAACAGCTTGAATTGCTCAAACAACGCCGCAGCAATTACCGCAGCCGCGTACCCGGGTTCCCGTATTCGTACCGGCGGCTGATGGAAGGGCAGGTGCACCGCATCGGCGGGGGCAGCTGGCGCGTGATCATGGGTTACGGCCACGCGCCGGAGCATGCCGCACTCTACTCCGAGGGACTCGGCGTGCTCATTTCGGGCGACATGGTGCTGCCGAGAATTTCGACCAACGTCAGCGTCTGGGCGAACGAGCCCGAGGGCAATCCGCTCGCGCTGTTTCTCGATTCGATTTCGCGTCACGCCGGGTTGCCCGCGACGACGCTCACGCTGCCTTCGCACGGCCTGCCGTTCCGCGGCCTGCGCGAGCGCATCGCGCAGCTTCAGGAGCACCACCGCCTGCGCCTCGCCGAGCTGCACGAAGCGTGCGACACGCCCAAAGCCGCCTCCGACGTCCTCTCGACGCTGTTCCACCGCAGCCTCGACACGCACCAGCTGTTCTTCGCCATGGGCGAGGCCATGGCGCATCTGCACCTTCTTTATTACGAAGGACGCCTGCAGCGATCGACCGGGGAAGAAGGCGTGGTCCGCTATGCTCAGAGTTCGAGGTAATCCACGTGGCCGCCGCCCAGCCTGAGCACGATCCCGTCCAGACCGCGAAAGCGTTCGCGGAAGTGGCCGAGCGCTCGGGGAGGCTTTGGGGCGAATTCCTGCAGCGCCGGGCCGAGGGCAAAAGCGTTGCATATTCGGACGAATTCGGCGTCGCCAAGGCCTTCATGGACCTCTCGGCAAACATGCTCGCCCATCCCTGGAAGCTCGCCCAAACGCAAATGAATATGTTCTGGGACTTTGCCGCCCTGTGGCAATCCTCATTGCTCAAGATGATGGGCCAGCCAGTGGAGCCGGTCGCGGAGCCCGAGGGGGGCGACAACCGCTTTCGCGACGAGGACTGGCAGAATCATTTCCTGTTCGATTACATCAAGCAGTCCTACCTGATCGCGGCGCGCCATATGCATGACGCGGTGTCTTCGGTGGAGGGGCTGTCCGAGGAGACGCGCAAGAAGGTCAATTTCTTCACCCGCCAGTACATCGACGCGCTCTCGCCTTCCAATTTCGCGTTCACCAACCCGCAAGTGCTGCGCGAGACCGTCAGCTCCGGCGGACAGAATCTGGTCAGGGGGCTGAACAACCTGCTTGCCGACCTCGAGCGCGGCGACGGCCAGCTTCGCATCAGCATGACCGATGAAAAAGCGTTCAAGGTCGGGGTCAATGTCGCCACCACGCCGGGCAAGGTCGTGTTCCAAAACGAGCTCATGCAGCTCATTCAGTACGCGCCGAGTACGCAAGAGGTGTTTCGGCGGCCGCTGCTCATCGTCCCGCCGTGGATCAACAAGTACTACGTACTCGACCTGCGGGAAAAAAACTCGTTCATCCGCTGGGCCGTGGGACAGGGGCACACCGTGTTCGTGATCTCGTGGGTGAATCCGGACGCTCGCTACGCGGACAAGAGCTTCGAGGACTACATGTTCGAAGGGCCGCTGGCCGCGCTCGATGCGATCGGGAATGCGACCGGGGAACGCGAGATCAATGTCATCGGTTATTGCCTCGGCGGCACGCTCCTTGGCGCAACGCTCGCGTGGATGGCGGAAAAGGGCGACAGACGCGCTGTTTCCGCAACCTTCTTCGTATCGCTGCTCGATTTCTCGATTCCTGGCGAGCTGGGGGTTTTCATCGACGAGCCGCAGATCGAAAATCTCGAGCGCCGCATGAACGAGCGCGGCTACCTCGAAGGCTCGGAGATGGCAGCCACTTTCAACATGCTGCGCGCGAACGACCTGATCTGGTCGTTCGTGGTTCACAACTATCTGCTCGGCAAGGATCCGTTCCCCTTCGATCTCCTGTACTGGAATTCGGACTCCACGCGCATGCCGGCGAAGATGCACAGCTTCTATCTTCGCAACATGTATCTGAAGAACAAGCTCAAGGAGCCCGGCGGCATCACGCTCGACGGCGTGCCGATCGATCTGCGGAAGATCGCGGTTCCGGCGTATTTCATTTCCACCGTGGAGGATCACATCGCGCCGTGGAAATCGGCCTACAAGGGAGCGCGCATCTTGGCGGGGGCGACGGGACCTCTTGCGCGCCGTGGCGGGCAGGTCAAATTCGTGCTCGGCGGCTCGGGGCACATCGCCGGCATCGTCAATCCGCCCGCCGCGAACAAGTACGGCTTCTGGACCCAGCCGCAGTTACCCGAATCGGCGGAGGAATGGCAGGCGAGCGCAAGCTGGCGTGAAGGCTCCTGGTGGACCGACTGGCAGGACTGGATTGCCGCGCTCGAAGGAACCGAGCGCGTGCCTGCGCGCATCCCCGGCGAGGGCGGGCTGAAAATCATCGAGGACGCGCCGGGTTCCTACGTCAGTTTTCGGCTCGGCGCGCCCGAGTCCTAGCGCGGCTCGAAGCGTCTTGCGCGGCGTGCGCGAAAGAAGAGGCTGCCGCGCCGTATGGAGGAAAGAGGCCCCGCCACAGGCCCGCTAGGGTTTTGCCTTCGCCAGCTGCTTGCGCGCTTCGCCGACGAGGTAGTCGGTAGTGTCGAGCATGGCCTTGCGTGCCATCACTACGTAGCGGCCCTGCACCGCCAGGGCCGGAACGCCATCCAGGCGGTAGGCCTGGCTCATATGCGCCGCCCGGCGCAGCCTGCTCTCCACGGTGAACGAGTGGAAGGCTGCGTCATACTTGGCCCTGTCCACGCCCTGCGTGGCGAGCCAGTCCGCCACCCATTTGGCGAAGGCGTCGCCGCGAAGTCTCACGCCGCCCTGCTGGTGGATGGCGTCGAACAGCGGCCGATGCAGCCGGCCGACCTCGCCGAGCGCCTCCAGGGTATAGAAGATTCGCGCGTCGACCGCCCAATCCTCGCTCAATATTCCCGGGACACGCCTGAACTGCACATCGCGAGAGAGCCGCTTCAGCCAGGCGTCGAGATCCGGCTCGAGCGCGTAGCAATGCGGGCAGCGGTACCAGAAAAATTCCACGACCTCGATCTTGCCCGGCGCATCGGTCGCCTGCGGCGGCTTCAAATCCACATAATCGATGCCCTCGGCAGGCGCGCCCTGGGCACTGACGGCGAAGCTCAGGAACAGGCCGGCGAAGGCGGCAAGCAGGCGCAAACCCATGAAATTCACTCCTTAGTTTTTGGCGGCGTCCTTGATTCTGACCAGCGAGGCATCCACTCCGTTCTGCGTCAGTTGCTGCCTGATCTGGTTTATTTCGTCGAGCTTGGTATAAGGCCCCATCCGCACGCGGTACCAAATGCCCTTTTCGGCGAGATTGGCAGCCTCGACGCTGGATTCAAACCCCGATAATGCAAGCCTTGCCTTGAGGTTGTCCGCGTCCGCGGGATTCTGGAAGGCGCCCGCCTGAATCACGTATAAATCCTTGGACGCACCGGGCTTGTCGGCCTGCCTGGCGGCCTCCCGGATCTGCTTGTCGGTGACCGGTTCTTCCTGCCCGGGGAGGATGCGGTAGAAATCGAAGCGCGGCCGGGTTTCATCGGCAGCCGCAGCCTTGGGCGCGTCGGTCAGGTTCTGGCCGGTGGGCAGCGGCTTGTCCGGCGCGCGGGTCTTGTCCACGAACGGAGCCGGCGTTTTGAAGAAATAGACCGCAATTCCCGCCGCCGCGCCCACGCCGAGCAGGAACCCGAGGCACAGCCCCGGAAGAAACCCGCTCCCCGTTCTTGACGCTTGCCTTGGCTTGAGGTCCTGATTCATTCTGAGGATTACATCTCCTTGGGCGCCGTCACGCCCAGCAGCCAGAGCCCGTTGTGCAGAACCTGCCTTACCGCCCAGCACAGGGCCAGCCGCGCCAGCCGGGGTTGCGCCTCCGGGACGAGAATGCGTTCGGCATTATAGTAACTGTGGAACTCTGCCGCCAGTCCGCGCAGGTAATTTACAACCTGATGCGGCGAAAGTTCCGCCGCCGCGACTTCGAGCATCTCGGGATATTCGCCGAGCCGCTGCAGCAGCGCAAGCTCCCTCGAACTCGCGAGCGGATCCAGCTTGACGGTCTCCAGCTGCGATTCGGGACCGCCCCATTGCGACAGCACCGAGCAGATCCGCGCGTGAGCGTACTGCACGTAATAGACGGGATTGTCCTCGGACTGCGACTTGGCGAGGTCGATGTCGAAAACGAATTCGGTATCGGCCTTGCGCGACAGTAGCAGGAGCCGCGTTGCGTCGCGTCCGACTTCGTCGATAAGCTCCCGCAGCGTGACATAGGATCCGGCGCGCTTGGAGATCTTCATCTCCTCCCCCGCCTTCATCACCGTCACCATTTTGTGCAGCACAAAGTCCGGATAGCCGCGGGGAATGCTCCGCTCCCAGCCGGAGGAGGCGGCCTGCAGCCCGGCGCGCACCCGGGTCACGGTGCTGTGGTGGTCCGAGCCCTGCACGTTGATGGCGCGCTCGAAGCCGCGCTCCCACTTCGTCATGTGGTAGGCGACGTCCGGCACGAAATAGGTATAGGTGCCGTCGGACTTGCGCATGACGCGGTCCTTGTCGTCGCCGTACTCGGTGGTCTTCAGCCACAGCGCGCCGTCTTTTTCGAACGTCTTCCCGGCGTCGACGAGGGTCTTCACCGTCTTGTCCACGCGGCCGTCGGTGTACAACGACGATTCCAGATAGTAGTTGTCAAAGCGCACGCCGAAGGCCTGCAAATCGAGGTCCTGTTCGCGCCGCAATTCGACCACCGCGAAGCGCGTTATCGCTTCGAGGTCCTCGCCGTGAGTTTTCCCGGTGGCGAGGTAATGGTCCGCGATCTCGCGCACGTAGTCTCCGTGGTAGCCGTCGGCGGGAAACTCGGCGGAAACGCCGAGTCTCTCGCGAATCCGCGCCTGCACCGACAGCCCCAAGTTGCGGATTTGCGCGCCGGCGTCGTTGTAATAGAACTCGCGCGTCACGCGCCAGCCCTGCGATTCGAGCAGCGCCGCGATCGCATCGCCGAGCGCGGCCTGCCTGCCGTGTCCCACGTGAAGCGGTCCCGTCGGGTTGGCCGAAACGAATTCCACCATCACCTGCCGGGCCTGAGCGCGGGTGGAGCGGCCGTAGCGGTCACGCTCGGAGAAGATGGTGTTGACAATGTGCTGCTTCGCGGCGGGGCGCACCCGCAGATTGATGAAGCCGGGGCCCGCGATCTCGGCGCGTTCGAGCCAATCGGAGGCGGGGAGTGCGGCAACCAGTTCCTGCGCGACCTCGCGCGGATCGCGCTTCAGCGCGCGCGAAAGCTGCATCGCGGCGGGGCAGGAAAAGTCGCCGTGCTGCGCTTGCTTGGGGCGCTCGAGCGAGATCAGGGAGCCGGGCTGCTGCGGCGCGACCTTCGCAAGGGCCCGGGTAAGCAGATCAGTGAGGTGGGATTTGATCTCGGCAGACATGGAAATACGGAAAAGCCCGCGTATTATACCCGTCGACGCACACTCGAAAACGCGCTCTCGCGCCATCCATTGCGGTCTGACGGCGCTCTGGCTGTAGAATATCGCTCCTTCCGACTCCTCCTGGGAGAACCAGCTTGGGCAAAGGCGACAAGCGCACTTTCCGCGGCAAGGTCTTCCGCGGCTCGCACGGGAAGTCCCGTCCGCGCAAAGCGAAAAAGGCGGCGAAAAAACCCGCTTGATTCGGCGGCGGCTCGACGAAGCCGCCGGAGCGGGTCAACCGCTAGAAGTCGATTGGATCCACGTCCAGGTGCCAGCGCACGCCATGCGCGGGCGCGGCGTGCAGCGTTTGGCTCCAGCCGCGCAGGAACGCCTGCAGGCGCGGGCGCGAGCCGGACTGAAGCAACATCTGCGCGCGCTCCAATCCTGCCAGGCGCGCGAGTGACATCGGCGCCGGGTCGAAGAGTGTGATCGAAGCCCGCTCCTTCGGGGCATGCGCCAGCGCCGCCTGGAGAAAGCGCAGGGCACGATGCGCATCGCGGCTTTCGGCGCGCAGCGCGGCTTCGAACACGAATGGAGGAAAGCCCGCTTCGCGGCGCTCGGCGAGCAGGTTCCCGGCAAACCCCGTGAAATCGTGATTGACGAGCGATCGGTACAGCGCATGGTGCGGATAGCGGGTCTGGATCAGCACCTCCCCGGGAAGTTTCGCGCGCCCCGAGCGTCCCGCAACCTGCTGCAATTGGGCGAAGGTTCGTTCGCTCGCACGGTAGTCGCCGGCAAACAGGCCGCTGTCGGCGCCGAGCACTCCAACCAGGGTCAGGCGCTCGAAGTGATGGCCCTTGGCGAGCATCTGCGTGCCGACAAGGATGTCGGCGCGTCCGGCGCGTTCCAGAAGGTCTTCGAGCTTTCCCCGCCCGCGCGCGGCGTCGCTATCTACGCGCAGGATGCCCGCTCCCGGGAAGCGCTCGGCGAGCGCGATCTCAACACGCTGGGTGCCGCGCCCAAATGCCTGCAGATCCGTGTTGCCGCATTGGGGACAGGAGCGCGGTATGGGCACGGCGAGGCCGCAGTGATGGCAGCGCAGCAGTTTCTCGCCGAGGTGCACGACCAGGTGCGCCGAGCAGCGCCGGCAGCCGCTGACCCAGTCGCAAGCCGGGCAGGCGAGCACCGGGGCGTAACCGCGGCGATTGAGAAAGACAAGCGCTTGTTCGCCGCGCGCGAATCGCGCGGCCAGCGCTTCGGCGAGCCGTGAGGCGATGCCGTCACGCGGGGTTTCGTTGCGCGTGTCGATCAGGCGTATCACCGGCAGCGCGGCTTCTTCGATCGCGCGGCGCGTGAGCCGGGAAAACGCGTATTTTCCCGACAGAGCGTGATGAAAGGTTTCCAGCGACGGCGTTGCCGAGCAAAGCACCACTGGCACTCCTGCGCTGCGAGCCCGAACGATGGCAACATCGCGCGCCGAGTAGCGCAAGCCTTCCTGCTGCTTGAATGACGCGTCCTGCTCTTCGTCCACGACGATCACGCCCAGCCGCGGGAGCGGTGCAAACACCGCAAGCCGCGTGCCGAGGACGATATCCGCGCGGCCGGATTGGGCGTCCAGCCAGCCGCGGGCCCGCTCAAGCTCCGCCATGGCGCTGGTCTGGATCGCGATATGGGCCCCTGGAAAGCGCGCGCGGAACGCGGTTTCAAGCGCCGGGGTGAGTGCGATTTCCGGCACCAGCACCAGGGCCTGCTGGCCCCTCTCAAGGACTTGCGCGATGAGACACAGGTACACCTCGGTCTTGCCGCTTCCGGTGACGCCGTAGAGAAGGTGTACGCCGAATCCTGCGAGGCCGTCGTGTAGGGTCTCGAATGACTGCTGCTGCTCGGGCGTCAATGCGTGCGCGGATACGAAATGAGGCGCGCTGCGCGGCGCGGCGGCGGCCGTGATCCAGCCCGATTCCATGCACTGCCTGAGCAGAGCGGGTCCGGGCGCGCCGCGCGCGGACAGCTCTGCCGCGGACACCGGCCCGCTTGCAAGCCGATCGAGCAGCGCACGGCGGCGTTTCTGGCGCGCCGGCATGCCTGCAAGCGCGTCTTTCCCGGCCGGTGTCAGCGAGTACACAACGGGAGCATCCGGAATCGGCTTCGCGGTGCGCAGCCGCGGCGGAAGCGCCGCCATCACCACCTCTCCCAGCGCGCGGTGGTAATAGCCGGCGCAGAATTCGGCAAGCGCCAGCCACTCGCGCGCAAGCGGCGGCACGTCCCGGAGAATTTTTTCTGCGGCCCGCAGGCGGTGTTCGGAAACCGCAGATTTCGCTGCGACCTCGACAATGACGCCGACAACGCGTTTTTTCCCGAACGGTACCAGCACGCGAAGGCCGACATCATCGCGCGTGGCGCCGTTTGCGCGATAGTCGAACAACTGCGGCAGCGGCACATCGAGTGCGACGCGCAGAATGTTCGTCATGGCCTGTTCGAGCACATCGGCGCGTAACTCAAGTGAAACCTCTCAAAGCGAAGCTAAGGGATTTGTTGGAATGGCGTTTTCCGGGTTTCTCACAGATTATGTGAGTAACTGTGTGAATAACCCCGTAATGCAACTGTAACCCGTCCTTCTGCAAGGAAATTTTCGCTATGCCTAATTAGAGGGCGTAGTGAAATCGTCTGGAAATACAGTGGCTTGTAAACCGCATGAATAGGTACCCCTGAAAGTCCGCGCCAGACGCGGGGTTTCAGCCGGTGCTGTGCATAAGTCGCGTAGCCACGCGGGTTTCCGGGCAGGCGCTTTTTGCCTCTAGGGATGAAATTTCGGGCTCAATTCACGCACGGCCGATGTCAGCGCGGCCACGTTTTCGGGCGGCGTGAACCGCGAGATCCCGTGCCCGAGGTTGAACACATGACCGGAACCCGCGCCGAAGGATTCCAGAACATTCGCCACCTCTTGTGCAATGACATCGGGTGCAGAAAACAGCGCCATCGGGTCGAGATTGCCTTGCAGCGCCACTTTGCCCCCGACGCGCCGGCGCGCGTCGCCCAGATCCACGCTCCAGTCCAGGCCGACGCAATCACAGCCGGCCGCGGCGATCGTCTCCAGCCACGGTCCGCCCCCCTTGGTGAAGACGATGCTGGGCACGCGCTCACCCTCGTGCTCGCGCGTGAGCAGCGACAGCACCTGCGCGATGTAGGCGAGCGAAAAATCGCGATAGGCCCGGGCAGAAAGGTTGCCGCCCCAGGTGTCGAAAATCATCACCGCCTGCGCGCCGGCCTCGATCTGCGCATTGAGCAGCGCCGCAACCGCCTGGGCATTGACCCGCAGTATGCGATGCAGCAATTCCGGACGCTGGTAGAGCATGGTCTTTATGGTGCGAAACTCTTCGCTCGGCCCGCCTTCGACCATGTAGCAGGCGAGGGTGTAGGGGCTGCCGGCGAACCCTATGAGCGGAATGCGACCGCCCAGCGCGCGGCGGACCTCGGCCGCCGCGTCGGTGACATAGCGCAGTTCCCTGCCTGGGTCGGGTGCGGTCAGCCTGCCGATCGAATCTTCGTCGCGAAGCGGCCGCTCGAAGCGCGGCCCCTCGCCCTCGGAGAAGTACAGTCCCAGTCCCATGGCATCGGGAATGGTGAGGATGTCGGAAAAAAGGATCGCCGCGTCCAGGCGGAACCGCTCGAGCGGCTGCAGCGTCACTTCGGTCGCAAGCGACGGCGTTTTGCATAGTGCCAGGAAGCTGCCGGCGCGCCGGCGCGTTTCGTTGTACTCCGGAAGGTAGCGTCCCGCCTGGCGCATCAGCCACACCGGCGTGTAGGGCGTGGGCTGCCTGAGCAGTGCGCGGATCAGCGTGTCGTTCTTCAGCGTACCCATGCCTTGGCGTCGACCACGAGGATCAACGATTCATCAGGCGCCGGGTGATGAAATTCCATTCACCCGGTTCCACCGGCATGATCGACAGCCGATTGCCGCGCGCGAGCACCCGCATTCCGGCGAGCTCGCCGTGCAGGCGCAATTCGGCGAGACTCACCAGGCGCGTTTTCCTCACCAGCTTGACGTCAACATTGAACCAGCGCGGGGCGCCGCGCTTCGCTTTCGGGTCGAAGTATTCGCTCTTGCGGTCGAACTGGCTTGCATCGGGATACGCCGCCGAGCAGACCTCGGCTATGCCGGCGATACCGGGCTCGGGGCAGCTGGAGTGGTAGAAAAACACCGGGTCGCCGACGCGCATCCGGTCGCGCATGAAATTGCGCGACTGGTAGTTGCGCACGCCGAACCAGGGCGTGGTGCGGGCCGGCGCCGCGGCGAGGTCGTCGACGCTCAGCTCCTCGGGTTCGGATTTCATCAGCCAGCACTGCATCGGGCAAAGGGCAAATAGTGAATAGAACTTATCTCAAAATTCTCCCTCACCCCTTCCCTCTCCCGGAGGGAGAGGGAGAATCACCCTTCTCCCCTCGGGAGAAGGGCCGGGGATGAGGGGAGACGACGATACGGCATATTTTTTAGATTACCTCTAGTAATTGGCGAGTTCGCCTGGGCACACGGAACGGCGGGGGCTGGAATTACCCGTGTTCCCGGTTAGCCATTCTCCAAATGAAAACGCAGGCCTTTGCCTGCGTTTTCATTTGGAGGGTGCCCCCCGCCGATGCCGCCAGACCCGATTCCCGAACCTCTCGGTTCAAGGTGGTCGCTTTCCGGTCACATCAGGTACATCCGACTAGGGACGCGCACAACAGTGACGCTAGAGTCCGCAACCAAATTCAAGCTGTTGGTTCAAGAATTTCCCGGGCCTTGACGTACATCACAGGGAGCAATTTCTCAG
>JBGPYQ010000193.1:0-6860 GCA_041493345.1 Gammaproteobacteria bacterium
CAACACAGTCGTGCCGGCGTCCGGCAAGGTGCTCACCGGCGGCGTGGACGCGAACGCCCTGCAGCGACCGAAGCGCTTCTTCGGCGCGGCGCGCAACATGGAGGAAGGCGGTTCCCTCACCATCCTCGCCACGGCGCTGATCGACACCGGCAGCCGCATGGACGACGTCATTTACGAGGAGTTCAAGGGCACCGGCAACATGGAAATCCACCTCGACCGGCGCATGTACGAGAAACGCATCTTCCCGGCGATCAACGTCAACCGTTCCGGCACCCGCCGCGAGGAACTGCTGATCGAAAAAGAGATCCTGCAGAAGATATGGGTGCTGAGAAAACTCCTCTACCCGATGGACGACCTGGAAGCCGCGGAATTCCTGGTGGACAAGATCCGCGCCACCAAGAGCAACGGGGACTTCTTCGACTCCATGCGGCGGGGATAGCCTCCGCCCCCTGGGGAAACTTGTCCAAGCGCGTGATTTCCAGGATAATTTCACGTCTTCTCACCGTGTTTTGCGACGATAGATCAAGGACAAAGCCATGAAACCCGCGATTCATCCCGAATACAAGGAAATCAAGGTGACTTGCAGTTGTGGTAACGCGTTTAGCACGCGCTCGACGCTAGGCAAGGATCTGCATGTCGAGGTCTGCTCGTCCTGTCACCCGTTCTATACGGGTAAGCAGAAGATCGTCGATACCGCCGGCCGCGTCGAGAAGTTCCGCCAGAAGTACACGAAAAAGAAGACCCCGGCCAAGGCCGCCAAGCAGGCCTCCGCGTAGGCGTGCCGCGCATCACGATGGCGGCTGCGGCTGCCCTTAGCTAAAAGGCAGCCTCGGCTGCCTTTTTGATTTTCACAGCCGGAAAATGCTTCGATCCGTGCGCAATGTCTTGCCTGCACTCGCCTTGAAAAGGCGCTGACTCTGAAAATGATCGCTGCAACCCATACCACGCGCTTTGCGGATCTGGCGCGCGGCTCGCCGCTGGGCCGCGACGCCGAAGGCGTCTTGCGCCTCGTCAACGCGATGTACCCGGCCGGGAGGCCGAAGCCGGGCCGACCGCTCAAGGTGCTCGTGTGAGCTCCCCTGCCCGCCGCATTGCAATGCCGCTCACGCCAGCGCTCTTCGTGCTGCTGGCGCTCGCCTACCTGCTTCCGGGTCTGGTCGGCCACGACCCCTGGAAAACCGAGGATGCCATCGGCATCGGCATCGTGCATCAGATGCTCCAGCACGGCCAGTGGATGGTTCCGCATCTCGCCGGAGAGCCGTTTCTCGAGGACGGGCCCCTCTATTACTGGATCGCGGCGCTTACGGCGAAGCTGTTCAGCTGGATGCTATCCCCCCACGACGGGGCGCGCCTCGCAAGCGGTGTGCTGATGGCTGTCGCGCTTGCATTCGTGCAGCTAGCCGGCCGGGAGCTCTACGGCAAGACCGAAGGCGCAAGCGCCGCACTCACGCTGCTCGGTTGCCTTGGTTTGCTCGCCCATGCCCATGAAACCCTGGCCGAAACCGGCATGATCGCCGGGCAGGCGATCGCGCTGTACGGCATCGCGCTCGCGGCACGCGCGCCGCGCCGCGCTGGCTGGGTGCTGGGTTCCGGGCTCGTCGTCGCCGCGCTGTGCAAGGGACTCGCCGCCGTGATCGCGCCGATCGCCGTGGCGCTCATCGTGCCGCTCATTTCGCCCGCCTGGCGCCGGCGCGAGTATCTGCTTACGCTGCTTGCCGGGGCGCTTACGCTAATCGTCATTTGCGGCAGCTGGCTCGCGCTGGTTGAGGCCCGCTTTCCAGGACTTGCGGGCACATGGTGGCAATCCAATTTAGGCGGCTTCGCGATGCCGCGCGCCGACGCCCTCGGCTATTGGGCGGAAACCTTTGCCTGGGCCACGTGGCCGGCATGGCCGCTCGCATTCTGGGCCTTGTGGGACCGGCGCCGCCGCCTGTTCGAGCCCGGGACGCGCATGCTCATCGCCGCGTTTCTCGTCTCGCTGGCCGTTGTGATCGCCCAGCGCGACCCGCGCGAAGTGTACGCCCTGCAGCTCCTCCTGCCGCTTGCGCTCCTCGCCGGC
Source organism: Gammaproteobacteria bacterium (assembly GCA_041493345.1). Taxonomy (GTDB): domain Bacteria; phylum Pseudomonadota; class Gammaproteobacteria; order Burkholderiales; family SG8-39; genus VBDM01. The sequence goes on from JBGPYQ010000193.1 coordinate 2,060, forward strand.
GCCGGCGTGCCGACTCTGCGCCGCGGCGCGGCCAACGCTCTGGTGTGGTTTGGCGTCATGAGCGCCGCGTTCTTCGGCGCGCTCGTGTGGCTGGGCTGGATCGCGATGATGACGGGCGTGCCGCCGACCATCGCCCGCAATTTCGCCAAGCTCGAGCCGGGCCACGTGCCGCAGTTTTCCTGGGCGGTATTCGCAATTGCGCTTGCGTTCACCCTGGCCTGGGTCTGGCTGCTCCTGAAAAGCGAGCGATCCGTGTTCCGCAGCATTACGTTTTGGACCGCCGGAGTCACCCTGCTTTGGGGTCTGACCATGACGTTGTTGCTTTCCTGGATAGATTACGGCAAGAGCTACCAGCCGGTGGCGCTCGCGCTCAAAAAGGCGTTGCCGGCAGGCATGCGCTGCATCGACAGCCAAGGGCTGGGCGAAGCGCAGCGGGCAGCGTTTGACTACCATGCCGGCATCATCACCCAGCGCCTGGAGCGCCGCACCGGAAATCGCTGCCCGCTGCTGCTGGTGCAGGGCCGACGAGGCGAAAACGACCGTGTCGGAGGCGAATGGAAAATTCTCTGGGAAGGCAGCCGGCCCCGCGACGGCGAGCGCTACCGCCTATATCAAAGACAATCGTGAGCAAGCTTACCCAATCGCCGGCCTGGCAGGCGCTTGCGCAGCATCAACGCAGCCTGCAGTCCGCAAACCTGCGCGGGCTGTTCGCTGCGGATGCCTTGCGACCGGAGCGCTTCTCGCTCGAATTCGGCGAAATTCTGCTCGACTACTCCAAGAACCGGATCGATGCGAAAACGGTGCAATTGCTGCTCGCGCTCGCCGCCCAGGCGCAAGTGCCCGCTTGGGTCCGGCGAATGTTTGCAGGCGAATCGATCAATAACACCGAACAGCGCCCCGCGCTGCATGTGGCGTTGCGCTCGGACCGGGCGGTATTTCCCGAAGGCCGCGATGTCATGCCCGCGGTGCGCGCGGTGCGCGTGCGCATGCGCCGCTTCGTCGACGAGGCGCATCGCGGGGCGCTCCGCGGCGCAGACGGCCGCGCCATTACCGACATCGTCAATATCGGCATCGGCGGCTCGGATCTCGGCCCGCGGCTGCTCGTTCGCGCGCTGCGCAGCGTCCGCAGTGCCGGGCCGCGCCTGCATTTCGTCGCCAACAGCGACCCGGCGGATATCGACGCGGCGCTCTCCGGTCTTTCTCCCGGCACCACGCTTTTCATCATAGTGTCCAAGACCTTCACGACCGCTGAAACGCTCGATAACGCCGGCCGCGCGCGCCTCTGGCTGGAGGCGCAGCTGGGCGGATCCGCAGACCTTTCCCGCCACTTCGCGGCAGTGACCGCGAACGGGGCCCGCGCTGCCGCATTCGGCGTGGCGCCCGAGCGCGTGTTTCCGCTCTGGGACTGGGTCGGCGGGCGCTATTCGGTCTGGTCCGCCGTGGGATTGCCGGGGGCACTTGCCGTGGGCATGGACGCCTTCGAGGAACTGCTCGCAGGGGCGTGCGCCATGGACGCGCACTTTCAAACCACGCCGCTCGAGCGCAACTTGCCGGCGGTGCTGGCGCTGCTCGACATCTGGTACGTGAATTTTTTCGGCGCCAGGAGCCGCGCGGTGCTTCCCTACTCCGAGGACCTGCGCGATTTCCCGGCCTACCTTCAGCAGCTCGAGATGGAATCGAACGGCAAGGGCGTGGACCGGGACGGCATTGAAGTCGACTATGCAACGGCGCCCGTGATCTGGGGCGCGGCGGGCACGCCGAGCCAGCATTCTTTCCACCAGCTGCTGCACCAGGGCACGCCGCTCGTGCCCGTGGATTTCATCGTGTTCGGACGAGGCGAAGCCGCAAACGCAGCGCAGGCAGCGCTCGCCGCCAACGCGCTTGCGCAGAGCGCCGCGCTCGCCTTCGGAGACGCCGCGCCCGCCGCTCCACACAAGGCACTGCCCGGCAATCGCCCATCGAACCTGTTGCTGCTGAGGCGGCTCACCCCGCGCGCGCTGGGCCAGCTGATCGCGCTATACGAGCACAAGGTGTTCGTCGCGGGTGTAATCTGGAATCTGAACAGCTTCGATCAGTGGGGTGTCGAGCACGGCAAGAGCCTCGCGCAAACGCTGTTGCCGCGGCTGCTCGAAGGCGGTGACGCCGGCGGGGTCGATGCTTCGACCGGGGCCCTGCTTCGACGGCTGCGCGAGCGCAATTGACTTGCCCTGCGCGCCGACTTAGGCTGGCAATCAAGGAGATACGCCATGAACGACGATACTTTCAACCTGAGCATCCGCAAGTTTCTGAAAATGGTCGGCGTCGGTTCGCAGCGCGAGATCGAGCAGGCCGTGGCCAAGGCCCGGGCGAGCGGCGCCATCGCCGGATCCGAGAGATTCCCGGCCTCGGTCACGCTCGATGTGCCGGGACTGAAGCTCTCGGTGAAATTCGACGGCAGGGTCGATCTGGAATAGCTGCGCTCCGGGCCGAGATCTCATGAACAAGGCCAGGGATTCGACTGCGGCCGTGCTCGAGGAGCTCAAGGCGCTGCTGGGCGACCGGGCGACGGCTTCGAAGGGCATCCGCGAGCATCACGGCAAAGATGAATCGTATTTTCCCTGCGCGCCGCCCGATGCGGTGGTCTTTCCCGAATCGACCGAAGAAGTCCGGGACATCGTCAATATCTGCCGGCGTCACCGCACGCCGATGATCCCGTTCGGGGTGGGCACTTCCCTGGAGGGGCACGTGCTGGCCATTCACGGCGGCGTCTGCGTCGATGTCGGCCGCATGAACAAGGTGCTCGCCGTGCACGAGGCCGACCTCGACGCGGTGGTCCAGGCGGGCGTGACGAGGAAGCAATTGAACGAGCACGTCCGTCACACCGGGCTTTTTTTCCCGATCGACCCCGGCGCCGACGCGACGATCGGAGGCATGGCCGCCACGCGCGCCTCGGGAACCAATGCCGTGCGCTACGGCACCATGCGCGAGAACGTGCTGTCGCTCACGGTGGTGCTCGCCGACGGCCGCGTCATAACCACGTCGCGCCGCTCGCGCAAATCGGCGGCCGGCTATGACCTCACGCGGCTGTTCGTCGGGTCCGAAGGCACGCTCGGCATCATCACCGAGGTCACGGTGCGACTGTACGCAGTTCCGGAGGCGATGTCGGCCGCAATCTGCTCCTTTCCCGACATCGCGGGCGCGGTCGACACGGTGATCCAGACCCTGCAGGCAGGCATCCCGATCGCCCGCAGCGAGGCGCTGTGCGCGACGACCATGAAGGCAATCAACGCCTATTCGAAGACGGGCTACCGCGAGCAGCCGACGCTCTTCCTCGAGTTCCACGGGACTCAGGCGGGCGTCGAGGAGCAGGCGCGGCTGGTGCAGGACATCGCGCGCGAGAACGGCGGCATGGACTTCGAGTGGACGACCCGGGCCGAGGACCGCACCCGCCTGTGGTCGGCGCGTCACCAGGCGTACTTCGCCTGCCTGCAGCTGCGGCCGGGGGCGCGCGCGGTTTCGACCGACGTATGCGTGCCGATCTCGCGTCTCACGGAATGCATCGTCGAGACCTCGAAGGACATTGCAAAGGCGTCGGTGCCGATACCGCTGTTCGGTCACGTCGGCGATGGCAATTTCCACTGCGAAATTCTCGTAAAGCCCGACAGCGAAGCCGAGCTTGCCGAGGCCAGGGCATTCAACGAACGGGTGGTCGACCGCGCGCTCGCCATGGAAGGCACCTGCACCGGCGAGCACGGCATCGGCATGGGCAAGATGAAGTCGCTCCGGAAGGAGCTCGAAGGGGCCGTTGAGCTGATGGCCACAATAAAACGCGGTTTCGATCCCGAGAATCTGATGAACCCCGGCAAGGTCGTGCCGCTCAGGGCCTAGAGCTTGAGGAAGTTGTCCCGGTAGTACTTGAGTTCCTCGATCGACTCGTAGATGTCGGCGAGCGCCTCGTGCTTGCCGTGCTTGACCAGTCCTTTCGCAAGTTCCGGCTTCCAGCGCTTCGCCAGCTCCTTGAGCGTGCTGACGTCCAGATTGCGGTAGTGGAAATACGCTTCCAGCCGGGGCATGTGGCGCGCAAGGAAACGCCGATCCTGGCAGATCGAATTGCCGCACATCGGCGAGGTTTGTTTCGGCACGTACTGCGCAAGATGGGCGAGCATCTGATATTCCACCTCGGCCTCGGTGTGCGGCGATTGCTTCACGCGGTCGATCAGGCCGGATTTGCCGTGTGTGCTCCTGTTCCAATCGTCCATCGCGGAAAGCACTTCATCGGGCTGATGCACAATCAGCACGGGCGCCACCGATACCGTGTTCAGTTGCGAGTCGGTTACCACGATCGCGACCTCGATGATGCGATCGGTGTCCGGACTGAGGCCGGTCATTTCCATGTCCAGCCAAATAAGGTTGTTCTGGTCCTGCGCCATGCCGCTTTCCCGCGGGTACATGTGTAGAATGTCATTGTCGCATAGTCGACTCGATGGGCATGCACCCGTTCACACTGGTCTTTCTTTTTGCGCTCGCAATCGTTGCAGCGGTGCGGCTGTGGCTGGCTCAACGCCAGGTCCGGCACATCGCGGCCAACCGTGATGCCATGCCGGCGGAGTTTGCCGGGCGCATCTCGATGGCAGCGCATCAGAAAGCCGCCGATTACACCACCGCCAGGACGCGCCTGGGCATGCTGGAGACGCTGGCGGGCGTGGCGGTGCTGCTCGGGTTCACGCTCGGCGGCGGCTTGCAGCTCCTGTCCGACGCCTGGGAGCGCACATTCGATTCGGGCAGCTACACGTTCGGCATCGCGCTGATCGTCTCGGTCGCG
>JBGPYQ010000022.1:0-24672 GCA_041493345.1 Gammaproteobacteria bacterium
CGGAATGACCGGGATGCCGGAGGCGGCGCTGTCACGCGAACTGGAGCTTGAATACGCTGCCATCGCGGTAGTCGTCAATCATGCTGCGGGGCGCGCGGATAGCTCGCACGGAATCCCGTTGGCAAAGATCGAAGACGTGCTCAAGGAAGCAATGGCGCGGGTGCGCCGGATCATAGAGGCATTGGTGGCAGCATGATCCGCGAGGTACTGAAAATGGGCGATTCCCGGCTGCTGGAGAAATCGCTGGCGGTCGAGGCGTTTGCCACGCCGGAGCTGCGCGAATTGATTGCGGACATGCGCGACACGATGGCGCATTTGAATGGTGCCGGGCTTGCCGCGCCACAGATCGGCGTTCCGAAACGGGTGGTGATTTTTGGAGTCCGGCGCAATCCCCGCTATCCCGAAGCCGATGAAATTCCGGACACGGTGCTCATCAATCCCGTCATCACGCCGATCGGCGAGGACATCGACGAGGCCTGGGAGGGATGCCTGTCCGTCCCCGGCATGCGCGGCGTGGTACCCCGGTATTCACACCTGCGCTACCAGGGCTTTGACGAATCGGGCGGCATGATCGAGCGCAGCGTCGAGGGATTCCATGCGCGCGTGGTGCAGCACGAATACGACCACCTCGACGGCATCCTGTACCCGATGCGGATCCGCGACATGTCCAGGTTCGGTTTTGTGGAGGTGCTGTTTCCAGGTCAGGAGTCTGTCGAGGATCAGGGCTGAAGCGCTTCCAGCAAGTCCGTCTCCAGCTGCAGCACCGCCTTGGGATTTTCGAAGACAGCCCCGGACACGAGAAATACGTCCTCGGCGCGCTCGCCGAGTGTCACGATCTTTGCCGTGTGCAGGTTGACGCTGTACCGGCTCAGCACCCGGGCGATCCCGTACAGCAGGCCGGGTCGGTCGCCGGCGGTGATTGAAAGCGAGTGATACTGGCTTTTTTCGTCGGGGATAGCGTGCACCTCGGGGGTGATCGGAAAGTGCTTCACCCGGCGCGATATCCGCCCCTGCACGGGCTGCGGCAGCGGCACCTGATTCGCCAGCCAATCCGCCAGTTCCTTCTCGATCAGGGCGATCATGTCCCGTTGGTGCGCGCCGTCTCCGGCGTCCATGACCTGAAAGGTATCGAGCGCATAGCCGTGACGCGTCGTGTAAATCTTTGCGTCCATGATGCTGAAGCCGATCGAACCGAAGAAGCCGCAGATGCGCGCGAACAGGTCGCGTTGGTCGGCCACGTAGATCATCACCTGCAGACCTTCGCCCGCCGCGGACAACCGGGCTTTGACGACCGGCTTGCCGGATTCGACCCGGTAATGCAGCAGCCGCGTGTGCCATGCGATTTCCTGTGCGTCGTGGCGCAGGAAGTAAGGAACATCGAGATGGCGCCAGAGCGCGTCCTGGACCGTGTCCGCAAGCGCGTAGAGCCGCAGCAGGCGCTTGGCTTCGTCCTGCTTGGCCTGGATGTATTGATCGGCCTCGAAGCTGCCGCCTTTCAACGCGTGCTGTGCGGCGCGAAACAAGTCTTCGAGGAGCTTGCCTTTCCACGCGTTCCAGACCTTGGGACTGGTGCCGCGGACATCGGCCACGGTCAGAAGGTAGAGCGCAACCAGCCTGCGCTCGTTCTTGATGATGTCGGCGAAGCGGCGCACCACTTCCGGGTCGGAAAGATCATGCTTCTGGGCGACCGCCGACATCGTGAGATGGTGCTCGACCAGAAACTCCACGAGCTGCGTGTCCTCCCGGGTCAGGTCGTGCTCGCGGCAGAATCGCCGGGCATCGAGCCTGCCGAGCTGCGAATGATCGCCGCCGCGGCCCTTGGCGATGTCGTGGAAGATCGCCGCGATGTAAAGCAGCCAATGGCGATCGAACCCGGCGATGAGTCGGCTGCACAGCGGATACTCGTGCGCGAACTCAAGCATGGTGAAACGGCGCAAGTTCCGCACCACGGTGAGGATATGCTGGTCCACTGTGTAGACGTGGAAAAGGTCGTGCTGCATCTGGCCGACGATGCGGCGGAACGCCGGCAGGTAGCGGCCGAGGATGTCGTACTGGTTCATTCGCCGCAGCTCATGCACGATGCCGCGTGGCTGCTGCAGGATCGACAGGAAAATCGCCCGATGGCGCGGGTCCCGCCGGAAGGCGGCATTGATTCGGGCCCGGGCGCGCCACAGCGCCCGCAGCGTCGGCGCTGTCATTCCCTTCAGCTCGACGCGCTGCTGCATCAACAAGAAGCTCTCGAGGATTGCCGCAGGCTCGCGCTCGAACAGGTCTTCCGAGCGCATGGCGAGGAGTTCGCCGACCCGCTCGAAGCGCTCGTTGATCCCTTCGGTGTCGGGGTTCCTGACAGGAAAGATCCTGGCGCCGAGATTCTGGAGCAGTATCGTATTCAGCTGCGTGACTGCCTTGGCGGCGCGGAAATAGGACTGCATCAACTGCTCGCCGGTGCGGCGGTGCGCCGTGGCGGCATAGCCCAGGTCGCGGGCAATGCTGTCCTGAAAGTCAAAGAGCAGGCGGTCTTCACGGCGACCCGCAGCGTAATGCAGGCGCACGCGAAGGTTCTGGAGCAAGCTCTCGTGACGACGCGCTTGTCGCGCCTCCTGAAGCGTGATCAGGCCGCGCTTGGCCAGCTCCTTCCAGGTGACTCCCAGTCCGCAGGCCCGACTGATCCAGAGAATCACCTGCAAGTCGCGCAGTCCGCCCGGCGCTTCCTTGAGGTTGGGCTCGAGGCTGTAGGGGCTGTCCTGGAACTTCGTGTGGCGAAGTTCCTGCTCGAGGCGCTTCGCCTTGAAGAACACCTGACGATCGAGACACGCATTTGTCGCACGTTGGAATTGCCCGAACAGCCGCCGATTTCCGGCAATGAGCCGCGCTTCGAGAAGGCCGGTCTGCACGGTGATGTCTTTGGTTGCCTCGGCGACGCATTCCGGCACGGTGCGCACGCTGTGGCCCAGCTCGAGCCCCGTGTCCCAAAGTCGGCTTATGAGATCTTCGATCTTTGCGGCCAAATCGGGAGACGGCGGGCCCGGAAGCAGCACCAGCACATCGACATCGGAATGAGGATGAAGCTCGCCGCGGCCGTAACCGCCCACGGCCAGCAGCGCGAGCGGCGCCGGGATCTTCAGCTGCCGCCACATTTCCTTGATCACCTGGTCGACGATCCGCCGATGTTCGCGCAGCACCATCGCCGGATCGCCGGTCTCCTGGAATTGGATTTGCAACGCGGCGCGTCTCGCCTGCACGCCTGCCTTCAACCGGGCCAGTGTCGTACCCGATTTTTCGGCCGTCGCCGGGGGAGAGAGCATGAAACCTATTGCGCGGAGGGCGGAGGAGGAGTGCCGGAGGAAAGCGTCAAGACCTCCTGGCCGGACTCGGTGACGAGCACGGTGTGCTCCCACTGGGCCGAGAGGCTGTGGTCCTTGGTGACAATCGTCCAGCCGTCGGCGAGTTCCCGGATCGCGGCCTTTCCGGCATTGATCATCGGCTCGATGGTGAATGTCATTCCGGGCTGCAATCCCAGGCCCGAGCCGGAGCGCCCGTAATGCAGCACTTGCGGCTCTTCATGAAATTTGCTCCCGATTCCGTGGCCGCAGAATTCCCGGACAACGCTGTAGCCGTGGTTTTCGGCGTGCTGCTGGATGGCTGCGCCTATGTCGCCAAGAAATGCCCCCGGGCGCACGGTGCGAATGCCCAGCCACATGCATTCGTAAGTCGTATCGCACAGGCGCCGGGCCTGGATCGAGGGCTCGCCTATGCAGTACATGCGGCTGGAATCCCCGTGAAATCCGTCCTTGATCACGGTGACGTCGATGTTCAGTATATCGCCCGTCGTGAGCACCCGGTCCCCGGGGATGCCATGGCAAACCTGGTGGTTTACCGATGTGCAGATGGACTTGGGGAAGGGTTTGTAGCCCGGCGGGGCATAGTTGAGCGGGGCGGGTATGGCTTTCTGGTCGTGAACGATGTAATCGTGGCACTTGCGGTCGAGCTCGCCAGTGGTGACTCCCGGCCGGACGTGGGGAGCGATGAAATCGAGCACCTCGGCGGCGAGGCGTCCGGCAACGCGCATCAGCGAGATTTCTTCAGGTGTCTTGAGGTGAATCGTCATGCCTGCTCAACAAAAAAATGCGAAGAATAAATCATGGCCCCCGGCGGAGCAAACCGGCCGCGTCAAGGCTTGTCCCGGGGCGCGTCATCGCGCTGATCTAGTAATACCCTGTTTGCACAGGAAAAACTTGCTTCGGTTTCGACTCACGTGCTACTATTCTAAGGCTAGCCGGGCTTGGACTCGGCTAAATTTTTGCCGCCCGCCGTTAGGGTGCCTGCTGCAGCGTCGAAGCTGCAGCGGGTCGATTGGCTGGAGCGGTCTGGATCAACCCTAACCGGAGTCAACATGTCGACCACGATGCGTGAGATGCTCGAAGCGGGCGTGCATTTCGGCCACCAGACCCGCTACTGGAATCCGAAGATGGCGCCTTTCATCTTCGGCCACCGCAACAAGATCCACATCATCAACCTCGAAAAGACGATGGTGATGTACCAGGAGGCGATGAAATTCGTGCGCCAGCTCGCCTCCAACAAGGGCACCGTCCTGTTTGTCGGTACGAAGCGCCAGGCGCGTGAGATCGTTCGCGAGGAAGCCGAGCGCTGTGCTTCTCCCTACGTCGATCATCGCTGGCTGGGCGGAATGCTCACTAATTTCAAGACCGTGCGCCAGTCGATCAAGCGGTTGAAGGATATGGAAGCCTCGATCGAGGACGGCAGTTTCGACAAGATGCCCAAGAAGGAGGGACTGCATTTCCAGCGCGAACTGGCCAAGCTTCGGCGCAGTCTGGGGGGCATCAAGGGATTGGACAGTCTCCCCGACGCGATGTTCGTGATTGATGTCGGCTACCAGAAAGGCGCCATCGCCGAGGCGAAGAAGCTCGGCGTTCCGCTGATCGGCGTGGTCGACACCAATCACTCGCCCGAAGGCATCGCCTACGTCATACCCGGAAATGACGATTCCAGCCGCGCCATCCGTCTATATGCGCGCGGAGTAGCGGATGCAATTCTCGAGGGACGCAGTCAGGTGGTGCAGGAGATCATCGGCGCGGCCTCGGACGAGTTTGTCGAAGTCGAAGTGGCCGACGGACGGGCAGGGTAAGCGGCAGTGTCTGCGGGGAAAAAGGGGCGGCTGCCCCTTTTTTTGAATCTTTTTTAGGAGCGGTGAGGGTACCGGAAATGGCTGAAATTAGCGCGAGTATGGTCAAGGAGCTGCGCGACCGGACCGACGCGCCGATGATGGAATGCAAGAAGGCGCTCGTCGAGGCGGGCGGAAATTCCGCCAAGGCCGAGGATCTCCTTCGCGTCAGGTTGGGCAATAAGGCGTCCAAAGCGGCCTCGCGCGCCGCGGCCGAAGGTGTGGTCGGAATCCACGTTTCGCCCGATGCCCGTACCGGAGCCATCGTGGAGGTCAATTGTGAAACGGACTTCGTCGCGCGGAATGAAGAATTTGTCGCGTTCGCGGCCGCGCTTGCCGGGCTGGTCGCTCAGAAAAACCCCGCCGATCCTGCCGCGCTGGGCGCTCTGCCCTTGGGCGGATCCACGGTAGAGGAGGCACGCAAGGCGCTGGTCGGGCGGATCGGGGAAAACATATCCGCTCGGCGGTTCGCCCGCGTACAAGCAAGCGGACGTCTGTCGCAGTATGTTCATGGGGGGGCGAGGATCGGTGTACTGGTGGACCTGACAGGCGGTGACGACCAGCTCGGCAAGGACCTGGCCATGCACATTGCCGCCTCCAAACCGCTTGCCTTGTCCAAAACCGATGTTGCTCCCGAACGGGTGAGGAAAGAGCGTGACATCGCCGTGGCGAAGGCGGCCGAATCCGGGAAACCTGCCAACCTCGTGGAAAAAATGGTCGAAGGAAGCGTGCAGAAATATCTCAAGGAAGTGACGCTTCTCGGCCAGCCTTTTGTCAGAGACGACAAGCAAACGGTGGAGGCGTTGCTGAAATCGAGGGGCGCGCGCGTGTCGCGATTCGTCCTGTACATTGTGGGCGAGGGCATGGAAAGAAAAGCCGGCGACTTTGCCGCCGAGGTGATGGCCCAGGTGAGCAGGGCCAAGAAGGACGAGTCTGGGAAGACTGCGTAGGATGGCCGCCCAAGCAAAATACAAGCGGATTCTGCTCAAGCTCAGCGGTGAAGCGTTGATGGGGGATGATTCCTTCGGCATCAATCGCGCCACCATCGAGCGTATTGTCGGCGAGGTGGCGCAGGTGGCCGAGCTGGGGCTGGAGATTGCGGTGGTGATCGGCGGCGGCAACATTTTCCGCGGCGTGGCGCCGGGGGCCGCGGGAATGGATCGCGCCACGGCCGACTACATCGGCATGCTCGCGACGATCATGAACGCCCTGGCATTGCAGGACGCGATGCGGCGCGCCGGCCTGAGCGCGCGCGTGCAGTCGGCGCTCAACATCGAGCAGGTAGTCGAGCCTTACATTCGCAACAAGGCGATCCGTTACCTGGAGGAAGGCAAGATCGTGATTTTTGCTGCCGGCACCGGCAACCCGTTCTTCACAACCGACACGGCCGCGGCGCTGCGCGGCACGGAAATCGGCGCGGAAATGGTGCTCAAGGCGACCAAGGTGGACGGTGTCTACACGGCCGATCCCAAGCTGCACCCGGACGCCAAGCGCTACGAGAAACTCAGCTTCGGCGAGGCCATGATCAAGGACTTGCGGGTGATGGATGCCACCGCGTTCGCGCTGTGCCGCGACCAGAAGCTGCCCATTACGGTTTTCAGCATTCTTAAGGCCGGGGCGATGAAGCGGGTGGTCATGGGCGAGAACGAGGGCACGCTCGTTTTCTGCTAGCTCAAAGGGCTTCAGGAATGGAGGAGTCATGACTACCATTGCCGACACCAGGAAAAATGCCGAACAAAGAATGCAGAAGTCGCTTGAAGCGCTCAAGACCGATCTCGCCAAGGTCCGCACCGGCCGGGCCCATGCCGGGTTGCTTGATCACGTCACGGCGGATTACTACGGCAGCCAGATGCCGATTCCCCAAATTGCCAACGTGACGCTCCTTGATGCGCGCACGATAGGCGTATCGCCCTGGGAAAAGAAGATGGTCGGCGCCATCGAGAAGGCCATCCGCGACGCGGACCTGGGCCTGAATCCGGCCACTCACGGCGACATGATCAGGGTGCCGATGCCGACCCTGACCGAAGACCGTCGGCGTGAGCTGATCAAAGTGATCAAGCATGAAGGTGAAAACGTCAAAATTGCTGTACGCAATCTGCGCCGCGACGCCAATCATGCGCTCAAGGAACTGCTGAAGAGCAAAGACGTTTCCGAGGACGAGGAACGGCGAGCCCAGGAAGACGTCCAGAAGCTGACCGACAAGTACATCGCCGACATAGACAAGGCGCTGGTGGCGAAGGAAGCCGAATTAATGGCGATGTAGCCAGACTCCGGACTAGGCCCCGACCGATGAAATCGTTTACCAGTACGACTCGCGATATCCCGCCGGTCAGCGATGTTCCGCGGCACATCGCCATCATCATGGATGGCAACGGCCGTTGGGCAAAAAAACGCTATATGTCGCGCGTCGCCGGCCACAAACGGGGGGTCGGTACGGTACGAAAGATCATTCGCGCCTGCGGCGAGCGCGGCATCGGATTCCTGACCCTGTTCGCGTTCAGCTCGGAAAACTGGCGCCGGCCGGCCGAAGAGGTGTCGATGCTGCGGCAGATTTTTCTCGCCGCGCTGGAACAGGAAATCGAGAGCCTTCACCAGAACAATGTGCGGGTGAAGTTCATCGGAGATCTCGAGCCTTTCGGCGAGCGTGCCGTCGAACTCGCCCGCCACGCCGAAGCGCTGACGGCGGCGAACCAGGGCCTCACGCTGACGATTGCCGCGAATTACGGAGGGCGCTGGGACCTGCTGCAGGCCCTGGCGAAGCTGGTTCGCAGCCGGCCGCTGCCGGCCGACGGATTCAGCGAGGAGCAGCTTGCCTCGGAGCTTGCGCTCAACTACGCGCCCGAACCGGATTTGTTCATACGCACGGGAGGGGAGCAGCGCGTCAGCAATTTCCTGCTGTGGCAGCTGGCCTATACCGAGCTGTACTTCACGCCGACGCTGTGGCCGGACTTCGATGCCAAGCAGCTCGACCTCGCGATTTCCTGGTTTCAGCAGCGCGAGCGGCGATTCGGGCGCACCAGCGAACAGATCGAGGATGCGGAGCGGGAAACCCATGGCCGGCGGAGGTCCGCATAACGCCTCCGGCAGCGTCGGGGACGGCAGCGCCTGCCCCATGCTGAAAACGCGCTTGCCTACCGCGGTGATTCTGCTCGCGGTCTTTCTTGCGGCCTTGTTTCTGCTTCCTCCAAACGGCTGGGTCGCGTTTTGCGCCGTGGCCTGCGCATTGGCGGCATGGGAATGGGGGGCGCTCGCGGCGCTTGCGAAGCCGGGCCGCTGTATCTATGTCATGATCGTCCTGGCGGTTGCGGGCTCGCTGGCGGCTATCCCTGGCGTGCGGGCGGCGGAACTTCATGCACCTCTGCCGGTCTATTACGCCGCTGCGTTCTTCTGGCTGGTTATGGCACCCCTCTGGATCTGGCGGGGTCCCTACGGTGCCGGGCGGGCCGTGATGTTCGCCGCCGGGTTGATGGTGCTGGTGCCGGCTCTTGCCGCTATCATCGATCTGCGCAGCATCGATCCCGTCCTTCTGCTTTCGGTGATGGGTTTGGTGTGGACATCGGACACTGCGGCCTATCTTGCCGGGCGGCGCTTCGGCAGGCGCAAACTGGCCCCCGCTGTCAGTCCGGGCAAGACCTGGGAAGGCGTCGTCGGGGCGCTCATTGCGGTCATGATTTACGCAATGGTCTGGGTCAGATTCGGCGGGACGACCCGCATGCCCGCGTGGGTGGGCGAAGGCCCGGCAGGAGCGGCATGGATGGTGCTCCTGCTCCTCGGGCTCGCCCTTGGGGGCATCATTGGCGATCTGTTCGAATCTCTGATAAAACGCGAGGCGGGAGTCAAGGACAGCGGAACACTTCTGCCGGGCCACGGCGGAGTGCTCGACCGTATCGACGCATTGTTGCCGGTGCTGCCGCTTGCGGTTTTGGTGTTTCTTGGATGAGTGCAGTGCAGAATATCACCATACTCGGAGCAACCGGTTCGATCGGCGCGAGCACCCTCGATGTCATCGGCCGCCACCCGGACCGGTTCCGGGTGGTCGCGCTGGCTGCTCACCGCCGAGTCGACGAACTGGCCGAGCTGTGCAGGCGGTTTCGGCCCGACTATGCCTGTCTGGCGGATGCGTCGGGCATTCCGCAGTTGCGCGAGCGCCTTAGCGCCTACGGCGTGCCCGCCAAGGTACTCGGGGGCGAGGCAGGGCTGCTCGAAGTGGCGTCCTTGCCCGGTGCGGACTGCGTCATGGCAGCCATCGTAGGGGCGGCCGGATTGCGCGCAACGCTGGCGGCGGCAAGGGCCGGAAAGAAACTGCTGCTCGCGAACAAGGAAGCGCTGGTGAGCGCCGGACCGGTATTCATGGAAACGGTGCGCGCCAGCCGCGCAGTGCTGCTGCCGATCGACAGCGAGCACAATGCTATCTTCCAGTGCCTGCCGCCGTTCGCCTCGGGGGGGCTGACTGCCAGAGGCATACGCAGGATCCTGCTGACCGGCTCCGGCGGCCCGTTCCGCGCCAGGCCGCGCGCCGAACTGCACCGCGTAACGCCCGATGAGGCCTGTGCGCATCCGAACTGGGTCATGGGACGCAAGATTTCGGTGGATTCGGCGACGATGATGAACAAGGGACTGGAGATCGTCGAGGCGCATTGGCTGTTCGGAGCAAGCCCGCAGCAGATCCAGGTGGTGGTGCACCCGCAGAGCGTGGTTCATTCTATGGTCGAATACTCCGACGGCTCCGTGATCGCCCAACTCGGGCATCCGGACATGCGTACGCCGATCGCCCAGGCGCTTGCCTTTCCCGAGCGCATCGAGGCGGGCGTATCTTCGCTTGATCTGTTCCGCATCCACACCCTGACGTTCGAGCAACCCGACTTTGAGCGCTTTCCCGCATTGAGGCTCGGTTACGAGGCGCTGGAAAGCGGAGGCTCGGCGCCGGCCATTCTCAACGCCGCCAACGAGATCGCCGTGACGGCTTTTCTCGATCGGCGCCTGCCGTTCCTGCGTATTACGGCGGTCATCGAGGAGACCCTGGCGAGCGTTCCCGCGAGCGCGCTCGCAACGCTTGAGGACGTGCTCGCTGTCGACGCCCTGGCGCGAAACCGCGCGAGCCAGATCGTCGCGCGCCTGAACTCCAACGCCGCATGAATCTGATCATTACCGTCTGCGCCTTCATAGCCGCGCTCGGTCTGCTGATCGTGATCCACGAGTACGGCCACTATGTAGTTGCGCGTTTATGCGGAGTCAAGGTGCTGCGCTTCTCGATCGGTTTCGGCAAGCCGCTTTGGCGGGTCCGGCTCGGCCCTGACCGGACGGAGTGGGTGTTGGCCGCGTTACCGTTGGGCGGTTACGTGAAGATGCTGGACGAGCACGAAAGTCCGGTCGATCCCGGCGAAGCGCATCGGGCATTCAACCGCCAGAGCGTCTGGCGGCGCACGGTGATCGTCATTGCCGGTCCGGCGGCGAATTTCGTGCTGGCAATCGTATTTTACTGGGCTCTATTCATAGGCGGCGTACAGGAAGCGAAACCCGTGGTGGCCGCACCCGACGCGGGAACGCTTGCCGCGAAAAGCGGCTTCGCGCGAGGCGACACCATTCTCGAGATCAACGGCGCGCCCGTGACCAGTTGGCAGGAGGTGCGCTGGAAGCTGCTGCAACTGGCCGTGGAAAGGCAGCCGGCGAGGCTTGAAGTGCTCGATCCGGGGCAGCGCATCAGGTCGCGCACGCTGGATCTTTCGGGGTTTGACATGCAGGGCTTCGACGGCGATCCGTTGCTCATCATGGGCCTGCGGCTGAACCGGCCGGATGTCGCGCCGGTCATAGGCAAAATCGTGGCGGGAAGCGTGGCCGAAGCGCAGGGATTGCGGCCCGGTGACCGCGTCGTCTCGATTGAGGGCAACCCGGTTCGAATCTGGGAGGACGTGGTTTCGGCGGTGCGGGCCCACGCCGGCGAAACCATTCGGCTCAGGGTTTCCCGTGGTCGAGAAGAGCTCGAAGTGCGGCTACGGCCGGAAATCGTTCAGCAGAACGGCGAGCGATTCGGGCGCATCGGGGCGGCACCGTACGTTGATCCCGAGGTGATGAGGAATCTTGTGACGACGGTACGCTACGATCCGCTTCGGGCAATGCGCATGGCGCTCGAGCGGACTTGGGAGACATCGGCGTTCAGCTTGAAGATGCTGGGGAAGATGGTGATCGGCGAGGTTTCCTGGAAGAACCTCAGCGGCCCGGTGACCATAGCCGATTACGCGGGCCAGTCGGCGCAATTGGGACTCGGCGCCTATGTGGCGTTTCTCGCACTGATCAGCATCAGCCTCGGCGTTCTCAATTTGCTGCCGATCCCGTTATTGGACGGAGGACACTTGCTGTACTATGTCGTCGAAATTCTCAAAGGTAGCCCCGTTTCAGAACGGATGATGGAGCTGAGCCAGCGTTTCGGGCTGACGGTGCTGCTGTCCCTGATGGCCTTCGCGTTCTACAACGACATCAACCGCTTGTTGGCGGGATAACCATTCGATTCATGACTAACGCGCTGCGAGCCGCGATCTTCCTGCTCGCCGTCGCCCGGCCCGCCTGGGCGTTCGACCCGTTTGTGGTGCGCGATATCCGCGTCGAGGGGATCCAGCGCATCGAGGCCGGCACGGTCTTCAGCTACCTGCCGTTGAAGGTCGGAGAGACCGTGACAAACGAAAAAGCGGCCGCCGCCATCCGCGCCCTGTTCGCAACGGGCTTCTTCCGCGACGTGCGCATGGAAGTCCAGGGGGGAGTCCTGATTGTCACCGTCGAAGAGCGGCCGGCGATCGCTTCGATCGATTTTGTCGGCATGAAGGAATTCGAGAAGGACAAGGTGAAAACGGGGCTGCGCGACGTCGGTTTCCAGGAAGGCCGGATCTTTGACCGTTCGCTGCTCGACCAGGCCGAGCAGGAGCTCAAACGACAATACCTTACCCGCGGAAAGTATGGCGTGGAGATCACCACTACAGTCACGCCCGTTGATCGCAACCGGGTTGCAATCAACTTCAATATCAACGAGGGTGAGGCCGCCAAAATCAAGCAGATCAACATCGTGGGTCACGAGGCGTTCTCCGAAGAGGAGCTGGTCGGTCGGTTTCAATTACGCACTCCGGGATGGTTTACCTGGTACACCAAGAACGACCAGTATTCCCGGCAGAAGCTGCAGGCGGATCTGGAATCGCTTCGATCCTTTTACCTCAACCGCGGGTACATCGAGTTCAACATCGAGTCGACCCAGGTATCGATCACGCCGGACAGGCGCGATATTTACATTACGGTCAATATCGCCGAGGGCGAGATCTACACGGTAAGCGGCGTCAAGATGGGCGGCGAATTGCTCGTGCCCGAGGAGCAATTGCGCTCGCTCATCGCAATCATGCCGGGGGAACCCTTTTCGCGCGAAAAGCTCACCGAGTCTTCCAAGAAGATCAGCGACAGGCTGGGCCAGGACGGGTACGCCTTTGCCAACGTCAACGCCACGCCCCAGGTCGACAAGGACAAGCGCACCGTCAGCTTCACCTTCCTGATAGACCCGGGCCGGCGCGTCTATGTGCGGCGAATCAACGTCGTGGGCAATTCGCGCACTCGCGACGAGGTGGTGCGCCGCGAAATGCGCCAGCTCGAGGGCAGTTATTTCGACAGCCAGAAGGTGCAGCTTTCCAAGCAGCGGATTGACAGGATTGGCTACTTCAGCGAAGTGGAAGTCGAAACACCGGCGGTCGCCGGCACGACCGATCAGATCGACGTCACCGTGCGGGTCAAGGAGAAGCCGACCGGCGCGGTTCTTTTTGGCCTGGGGTTTTCCAGCGTCGACCACCTTATCCTGCAGGCTTCAATTCAGCAAAGCAATATTTTTGGCACCGGCAACGCGCTCGCCTTGCAGGTTTCCAGCGGTTCGGTGAACAAGGTCGCGTCGCTCTCCTTTACCGACCCTTACTACACGGTGGACGGCGTCAGCCGGGGCTTCGATATTTATAGGCGCGACGTCAATGCAACCGCACTCGGGCTCGGGAACTACCGGACCAAGTCGCTCGGGGGCGCCGTGCGCTACGGAGTACCGTTCACCGAGTTCGATACCTTGCTGTTCGGGATGGGGGCGGAGCGCGTCGAGCTCGAGCTGTTTCCGGACAGCCCGCAGCGCTACCTCAACTTTCAGAATCAATTCGGCAACTCCTATAACGCCGTGACGGGCACCGCCGGCTGGGTTCGCGACACCCGGGACAGCGCGATCTGGCCGACCCGGGGACGAATCGAGCGCTCAAGCCTGGAGCTGGCGACGCCCCTCGGAACCCTGGAGTACTGGAAATACAGCTATCAGCACCAGTACTTCTATCCCTACTCACGGGACGTCACGCTTGCGCTGAGCGGAGAGCTCGATGCCGGCGATGGATATGGAGGAAAACCGCTGCCGTTTTTCAAGAATTTCTATTCCGGCGGGATCGGCAGCGTGCGGGGTTATCGCACGGCCTCGCTCGGGCCGCGCGACGCCGACGGCAGTTTCCTGGGAGGCAATCGCAAGATCAATGCATCTGCGGAGCTGCTGTTTCCGCTACCCGGCAGCGGGCAGGACCGATCGATGCGGCTCGGTGCCTTCATCGACGCGGGACAGGTCTTCGGCTCGTCGGAGAAGCTGGACTTCTCGGACCTGCGTTACTCCGGCGGCATGAGCTTTGCGTGGAACTCGCCGATCGGTCCAATGAAAATCAGCTTTGCGAAACCGCTCAACATGAAAGCGGGGGATAGTCTCCAGCGCTTCCAGTTCATGCTTGGCACCGTATTCTGACAGCCCGGTATAATCGCCAGTTCAAGCGGCAGGGGAGGGTTTGCGCCCTCCAAGATTCGACGGGAGAGCGATTTGAAAGGCAATCCGGCCACTCATTGGACCATCGCGGCGCTTTTGCTGGTCAACGGCCCCGCCCTGGGTCAGGCCAATATCGGCTACGTGAGCCTCGAACGAATCTTGAGCGAGGCGCCGGCGGCGCAGCGGGCGCAGAAGAAGATCGAACAGGAGTTCTCCAAGCGAAACCAGGACCTTTCCCGGATGGCTGAACAACTCAAGACGATGCAGGAAAATATCGACAAAAACGCGGTGACCATGCCGGAATCGGACCGCCTGAAGCGCGAGCGGGAATTCGGCGAGCTCAACCGGGACTTTCAGCGCAAGCAGCGGGAGTTCCGCGAGGATCTGAACCAGCGGCAGAACGAAGAGCTCGCAGTCGTGTTCGATCGCGTCAAACGCGCCGTCAGTCAGATCGCGGAGACTCAAAAGCTCGATGTCGTGTTCCGGAATGAACAGGTGGTTTGGGCAAGTTCCCGCGTCGACATTACCGACAAAGTCATCAAGGCGCTGGACGACGCCCGTCCGGCCAAATAAATTCATTCGGTGGCGGGCCGCGGCATGCGAAAGGGAACCAGAATCGCTGCTGCCGGGGGCCTTGTCGGTTCCGGCCGGACCGGCAAACGGCAGAGGGCGGTTTCCCCGGGAAACCGCGATCTGCCCGTGATCTCACTCCAATCGCGCAAGTGCCGGCTCGGCGAAATCGTTTCGCGTCTCGGCGGGGAACTCGTCGGTAATCCGGAAATCGAGATTCGGCGCATTGCGACGCTTCAGAACGCGGGCCCGGGCGACCTGTCGTTCCTGTCGCACGCCCGATATCGCCGCCATCTGGATGGGACCCGTGCTGCGGCCGTGATTGTTTCCCGCGCCGATCGCGACGCCACGAGCCTGCCCCGCATACTCTGCGAGGATCCTTATGTCTACTATGCCCGCGCGGCGCAACTGCTCAATCCGGGAATCCGGCCCGCGCCGGGCGTTCATCCCAATGCGGTGATCGAGACCGGCGCCTTAGTCCCGGCCTCGGCGTCGATCGGCCCGGGCTGCCATATCGGCCGTGGCGTGCGGCTTGGCGAACGCGTCGCCGTCCAATCCGGTTGCACCATCGGCGACGAAGTCCATATCGGTGACGACAGCGACCTCTATCCGTCGGTGACTGTTTATTCCCGTTGCGTGATCGGAAAGCGTGCAATCATCCACGCCGGCGTGGTCATCGGCAGCGACGGATTCGGAATGGCGCTTGACAAGGGCCGCTGGACAAAGATACCTCAAACCGGGCGCGTGCTGATCGGCGACGATGTGGAGATCGGCGCCAACACCACTGTCGATCGCGGCGCGCTGGACGATACCGTCATCGAAGAAGGCGTCAAGCTCGACAACCAGATCCAGGTGGGGCATAACGTGCGCATCGGCGCGCATACCGCGATTGCCGGCTGCGTCGGCATTGCCGGCAGCACGCGCATCGGCCGCAACTGCATGATTGGGGGCGGCGCGCGGATCGTGGGTCACCTGGAAATTGCCGACGGCGTCACCGTATCCGCGGCCGCGGTGGTCACCAAATCCATCGCTCGTGCCGGAATCTACGCGGGTGTCTACCCGATCGCGAACCATCGCGAATGGGCGAAAACGGCCGCGCATCTGCGCAGCCTCGATCGATTGGTGAAGCGCGTCCGCGAGCTGGAAAAGCGGATTTCCAAACCAGGAAAAAGAAAGAGGTGAAACAATGGACATCCACGAAATCCTGGAATATCTGCCGCACCGCTACCCCATGCTTCTCGTGGACCGTGTACTCGAATGCGAGCCCGGCAAGCGCATTGTGGCGATCAAGAATGTCAGCATCAACGAGCCCTTTTTTTCCGGTCATTTCCCTCATTTTCCGGTCATGCCGGGCGTCCTGGTGATCGAGGCGCTGGCGCAGGCTGCGGCGATCCTGTCGTTCCGCACGATGGGTACCAAACCCGACGGCCAGTCCGTGTACTACTTCGTGGGAATTGACGAGGCGCGCTTCAAGCGCCCGGTCGGTCCGGGCGATCAGCTTCTGCTCGAGGTGTCGGTCGAGCGAATTACCCGTGGTCTCTGGAAATTCGCCGGGCAGGCGCGTGTCGGGGATGCTCTTGCGGCCGAGGCGAAACTGCTGTGCACGCTTCGGGCGATATGATCCATCCCACCGCGGTCGTCCATCCGGGCGCGGCCCTCGGGTCGGGTGTTTCTGTGGGTGCATATTCCATCATCGGCGAGCACGTCGAGATCGGCAAAGGCACCTCGGTCGGGCCGCATGTGGTGATCGAAGGGCGAACCCGGATCGGCGAACAAAACCGCATCTTCGCGTTCTGTTCCATAGGCGGGCCCCCGCAGGACAAGAAATACGCCGGCGAATCTACGGCGCTCGAAATCGGCGAGCGCAACACCATCCGGGAGTTTTGCACCCTCAACTGCGGCACGGCGCAGGATGAGGGCGTGACGCGGATCGGCAGCGACAACTGGATCATGTCTTATGTCCACATTGCCCACGATTGCCAGGTCGGAAACGATACGATCTTCGCCAATGTTGCGCAACTTGCGGGTCACGTACGGGTCGGAGACCATGCGGTTCTCGGTGGCTTTACCGGAGCGCACCAGTTTGCGTCGATCGGCGCGCACTCGATTACCAGCATTGCCACGGTGCTGCTGCAGGACGTGCCCCCTTATGTCATGGCCGCGGGTAATACGGCGAAGCCCTTCGGGATCAACAGCGAGGGCCTTAAGCGGCGCGGGTTCAGCCCGAGCACCATCGCAGAGATCAAGGATGCCTACAAGACCTTGTACCGGTCCGGCCTTACTCTGGAGGAGGCGCGCAGGAAAATAGAGGCACAAAGCGCGAGCTGCGCCGAACTGCAGGTGCTGGTCCGGTTTCTCGAACAATCCCGGCGCGGCATAATTCGTTAGCTGCAATGGATCGTCGGCCGATTGTCGTGGGGATGGTGGCCGGGGAGGCTTCCGGGGATTTTCTCGGAGCACACCTGATGGAAGCTTTGCGAAAACAAATTCCGACCCTCCAGTTCGTCGGAATCGGCGGCCCGAAAATGAAGGGCGCAGGCCTGGATGCCTGGTTTCCGATGGAAAAGCTGGCGGTACGGGGCTATGTGGAAGTGCTGCGCCATTTTCCCGCAATCGCGGCCATCCGGCGCCGGCTCGCGCGGCGTCTCGCGGCGTTGCGGCCGCGGCTGTTCATCGGCGTCGATGCGCCCGATTTCAATCTGGCGCTGGAGCGCCGTCTGAAGCGAAACGGCATCCCGACCGTGCACTATGTGAGCCCGTCGTTGTGGGCATGGCGCGGCGGGCGCATGCGTTCGATCGCGGCCTCGGTCAGCAAGATGCTGGTGCTTTTCCCTTTCGAGGAACCGTTGTACCGCGCGGCGGGCATCCCGGTCGCCTATGTGGGCCACCCGCTTGCGGACCTGATTCCGGAGGCGGACGCGAGCCAGACGATGCGGGAGAATTTGCGGCTTCCATCCGATCGCAAGATTGTGTGCCTGCTCCCCGGGAGCCGCCTTTCGGAGCTTCGCTATATGGCTGCGACCTTTGTGCGCACCGCGAAACTCATCGCGGAAAGGCAGCCCGGAGTGCATTTTCTCGTACCTTTGACGAGCCGTGAAACCCGCGCCATTTTCGAAGAGGCGCAATATGCAAACGATGCGTCCGGCCTGCCTCTGAGCATCCTGTTCGGCCACGCCCGCGACGCCATGTCGGCGTCCGACGTGGTGCTGGTGGCAAGCGGGACGGCGACCCTGGAGGCGGCGCTGTGTCGAAAACCCATGGTGATCACGTACAAGATGGCGGAGCTTACCTATCAGCTGATGTCGAGAATGCGATACCAGCCCTGGGTGGGTCTGCCCAATATCATCGCCGGCGAATTTCTTGTGCCGGAACTCATGCAGCATGATGCAACGCCGGAAAACCTGGCCCAGGCGGTGCTTAATTCCCTGAACGATCCGGTGGTGGCCGGGAGGCTGCCCGGGCGCCTGGGCGGGATCCACCGGCTGCTGCGCCGGGATACCGCGGCACGCGCTACCGAGGCCGTCCTGCCGTGGCTGCAGGCCACCTGATCTGCGGAGTGGACGAAGCCGGCCGCGGGCCGCTGGCTGGCCCGGTCTGTGCGGCGGCGGTGGTGTTCAACACGGGGGGGCGCTCGCCTGCCGGGATCGCCGACTCGAAGGCATTGAGCGCGCACCAGCGTGAGCGTCTCGCCGTCGCCATCAAGCAGGCTGCACTGGCCTGGTCGGTCGCGTGGGCGAGCGTCGAGGAGATCGATCGTCTGAACATCCTGCAGGCGAGCCTGCTCGCGATGCGTCGCGCGGTGGAATCGCTTTCGTGCACACCTGACGAAGTCCTGGTTGATGGACTTCATTGCCCGCCGCTTTCCATACCCGTAAGGGCGATCGTAAGGGGCGACGCGAAAGTGATGGTAATCGCCGCGGCTTCGATCCTGGCCAAGACCGAACGCGACGCGGAGATGCGACGGCTGCACCTGCGCTTTCCGCAGTATGGCTTCGACCGGCACAAGGGATATCCCACTGCCGCTCATCTGGAGGCGCTGCGCAGGCATGGCGTGTGCGAGGTCTATCGTTGCAGCTTTCGCCCGGTGAGGCAGCTCCTTGAGCGCGAAAGGTGATCGGGGCTTCGAACATGCGCGGCGGTCCGAAGCTCATCCAATCGCGTGACAACCCGCGGGTGAAGGCCTTGATCAAGCTCGCGGGCTCGTCACGGGAACGCCGCAGCACCGGCACCACGCTGCTGGAAGGCGAGAGACTGGTGCGGGCGTTTCAGGAAAGCGGTGGGGTCGCGGAAACGATTTTTGCGGGCGAAAGTGCCCTCGCCAACCCCGGCATCCGCATGCTCGTCGAGAATGCTCCGGCGCGAGTCCGGCTGGTGCTGGCCGACCGGCTCGTCGAACAGATATCGCAGCTCTCCAGCGCGGCCGGCGTGGCGGCAGTCGTGCGCACGCCGGAGCGGGCTTCGCCCCCCCGGACGCTGTCAAACTGCGTACTGCTGGAGAATATCCAGGACCCGGGCAATCTGGGATCGATCCTGAGGAGCGCGGTGGCGGCGGGAATGGCCCATGTATTCCTGTCGCGCGGCTCGGTGTTCGCCTGGTCGCCGAAGGTGATTCGTGCCGCCATGGGGGCGCATTTTTATGTTTCGATCTTCGAGGAGATCGATCTGGGCGAGGTCGTGCGTGGATTCGGCGGCCGCGTGGTTGCCATGGACCCGCACGCCGAGACTTCGCTGTACGATCTTGACGTGAGGGGGCCGGTGGCCTGGATGTTCGGCAACGAAGGCGCAGGTTTGTCGGACAGCGTCAGGGGCATTGCCACTGACCGCGTTTGCGTGCCCATGCCCGGTTCCACCGAATCGTTGAACGTTGCCGCCGCAGTTGCGGTCTGCCTGTTCGAGCAGGTGCGGCAAAAGGCCCTCAATATGCCCGCCGCTCGAGCTTGAACTCCTGCATGATGGTGGTGGCGATTTCCTCGATCGACTTGGTCGTCGAGTTGACCCAGCGTATGCCTTCGCGCCGCATCAGGGTTTCGGCCTGCTGAACCTCGAAGCGGCAGTTCTCGAGCTCGGCGTAGCGGCTGTTGGGGCGCCGCTCATTGCGGATTTCCCGCAACCGCTCGGGGGCAATCGACAGGCCGAACAGTTTGTCGCGGTGGTTTTCAAGCGCGCTCGGCAGGGTCATGCGGTCGAAGTCCTCGGGGATCAGCGGGCAGTTGGCGGCGCGGATGCCGAACTGAAGCGCGAGGTACAGACTGGTCGGGGTCTTGCCGCTGCGGGATACGCCGATCAGGATCACATCCGCCTTGTCGAACTCCTTCGCCGATGCACCGTCGTCGTGGGCCAGGGCAAAATTTATCGCCTCGATGCGGTGGGTGTACCCCTTCTTGTCCTGTGCGCTGTGCGAGCGGCCGATGGTATGACTCGATTTGGCACCGAGCTCGCTTTCCAGCGGACCGAGGAAGACTTCGAATAAATCGATCACGAAAGCGTCGGCTTTGTGCACGACGTCGCGTACCTCGCTGTTCACAAACGTGGTGAACACCACGGGACGCGCCGTGCCGGTTTTCGCGGCCTCGTTGATCTGCATCATGCAGGACTCTGCCTTGGCGACGGAATCGATGAAGGGCACAGTCAACTGACTGAATTCGATGCCCTCGAACTGGGTCAAAAGGCTGTGGCCGAGCATTTCCACGGTAATGCCGGTGCCGTCGGAAACGAAGAACACCGTTCGGTGCGGGGAAGACATGGAGGCGGATCCCGAGAGGGTGCTGCCCACAGGCAGCACTGACGGTAAAATAGCGGTTTCGGGGAAATCCTTCAACAGCAGCGAAAATCCCGTCCCATGACACAGCGCAAGTACGTGGTGAGGCTCGACCAGCTCAGGATGAGCGATGTCGAACAGGTCGGAGGCAAGAATGCTTCTCTGGGCGAGCTGATCAGCCAGCTCACGAAGGCAGGCATCCGCGTCCCAGGCGGATTTGCGACCACGGCCGATGCCTATCGCGAATTCCTTGAGCACGGCGGGCTGAAGGGCCGCATCGAGGCACGGCTGAAAGAGCTCGATGCCGATGACGTCGACGCGCTCGCGCGCTGTGGGGCGCAGATCCGCGGCTGGGTCGAGGCAACGCCGCTACCGAAGCCGCTCGAGGGCGAGATCGCGCAAGCGTACCGGGAGCTGACCGAGGGCGCCGGGGATTTTTCGATGGCGGTGCGTTCCAGCGCCACCGCCGAGGATCTCCCTGACGCCTCGTTCGCCGGCCAGCAGGAAACCTTCCTCAACATCCGCGGGCTCGACAATGTCATGGCGGCGCTCAAGAAGGTGTTTGCGTCGCTCTACAACGACCGCGCGATTTCCTATCGCATCCACAAGGGCTTCGACCATTCGGGGGTTGCGCTTTCGGCCGGCGTGCAGCGCATGGCGCGCAGCGACCTCGGCGCGAGCGGCGTGATGTTTACGCTGGACACCGAGTCCGGTTTTCAGGAGGTCGTGTTCATCACCGCTTCCTGGGGGCTGGGCGAAATGGTGGTGCAGGGCGCGGTCAATCCGGACGAGTTCTACGTGCACAAGCCCATGCTGCGCGCCGGCAAGCTTCCGATAATCCGGCGTGGGCTCGGATCGAAGCTGCAGAAAATGGTGTTCGCCGACGAAGTTGCGGCGGGCCGCTCGGTGAAGACCGTGGATGTTTCCGAAACCGACCGCCATCGCTTCTGCCTTTGCGACGGTGACGTGATAGAGCTGGCACGCTTCGCACTGAAAATCGAGGAACATTACCGGCGGCCCATGGACATCGAATGGGCCAAAGACGGCTCGGACGGAAAGATCTACATCCTGCAGGCGCGCCCCGAAACGGTGAAATCGCGCAAATCCGGCGAAGGCCAGGAGCGGTACCGTCTGAAGCAGAAATCCGAGGTGCTCGTCTCGGGCCGCGCGATCGGCCACAAGATCGGCGCCGGCACCGCGCGCGTGGTCAAGGACGCCTCGCAGATGGGGCGGGTGAAACCCGGGGACATCATCGTTACCGACATGACCGATCCCAACTGGGAGCCGGTGATGAAGCGGGCTGCGGCCATCGTCACCAACCGCGGCGGCCGCACCTGCCACGCGGCGATCATTGCGCGCGAACTCGGCGTCCCGGCAGTGGTGGGCTGCGGCAACGCCACCGCGGCCTTGAAGGACGGCGAAGCGTGCACGGTGTCCTGCGCGGAAGGGGATACGGGCAACGTCTATCGCGGCATCCTCGAGATCGAAGTGGCCTCGCAGCAGCGTGGGGAAATGCCGAAATGCCCCGTCAAGATCACCATGAACATCGGCAACCCGAACCTCGCTTTCGATTTCCAGGCGCTGCCGAACTGGGGCGTGGGACTGGCGCGGCTGGAGTTCGTGATCAACAACATGATCGGCGTGCACCCCAAGGCGGTGATCGAATATCCGAATCTGCCGAGCGATCTCAAGCGCGAGGTGGAGCAGGCGGCGCGCGGCTACCGCGACCCGCGGGAATTCTTCGTCGAGAAGCTGACCGAGGGCATCGCCACGATTGCAGCGGCGTTCTGGCCGAAACCGGTTATCGTGCGGCTGTCGGACTTCAAATCGAACGAGTACAAGAAGCTGATCGGCGGCGAGCGCTACGAACCCGACGAGGAAAACCCGATGCTCGGGTTTCGCGGCGCTTCGCGCTACATCGCCAAGTCTTTCCGCGACTGCTTCGAGATGGAATGCCAGGCGATGCGCCGGGTGAGAAACGACCACGGCCTCACCAATGTCGAGATCATGGTGCCGTTCGTGCGCACGCTGAAGGAGTGCGCTCAGGTGATCGAGCTGCTCGCGGCCAACGGCCTGAAGCGCGCGGACAATGGCCTGCGGCTCATCATGATGTGCGAGGTGCCGTCGAACGCGGTGCTCGCCGAGCAGTTTCTCGAGCATTTCGACGGTTTCTCGATCGGCTCGAACGACCTCACGCAGCTCATGCTCGGACTGGACCGGGATTCGGGCCTGGTCGCGGATGCCTTCGACGAGCGCGACCTTGCGGTGAAGGCGATGCTGCGCCAGGCGATCCAGGCCTGCCGCAAGGCGGGGAAGTACGTGGGAATCTGCGGACAGGGGCCGTCCGATCATCTCGATTTCGCCAAATGGCTGGTCCAGGAAGGCATCGAGAGCCTGTCGCTCAACCCCGATACGGTGGTGGATACGTGGTTGCAGCTCTCGCGCGAAGCCGACGTCCCGGCCAAGGAAAAAATAATCGTGACCTGATCGTCGTCAGCGCCGCCGTACCGAAAAGAGGCTAGGAACGCGCTTTTAGCAAGCGCTGCTTCTCCCGATTCCACTCCTTTTCCTTTTCGGCGGCACGTTTGTCGTATTGCTTTTTACCCTTTGCCAGGCCTATGGTGATCTTCACGCGTCCACGGAGGTAGTGGAGGTCCAGCGGAACCAGGCTATAGCCGGCGCGCTCGACCTTTCCTATGAGCTTGCGGATCTCCTCCGCGTGCAGCAACAACTTTCGGGTACGTACAGGGTCGGGATGAACATGCGTGGACGCGGCGGCGAGCGGACTGATGTGAGCGCCGATCAGGAAGATCTCCTCGTTGCGCACGATCACGTAGCCTTCCTTCAGTTGCGCGCGTCCGGCGCGGATCGCCTTCACCTCCCAGCCTTCGAGCGCGATGCCGGCCTCGTAGCGCTCCTCGATGAAGTAGTCGTACAGCGCCTTGCGGTTCTCGGCGATCGTCACGGCGGCGCATTTCCTATAGAATTTTTCATTTTACCAACGATGGTTATCGTCGATCGCTCGGTGCTCGTGGGTTACAGCGCGCAAAGAATGTTCGCGCTGGTCGAGGATATCGAATCCTACCCGCAGTTCCTGCCCTGGTGCGGCCGAACGGTGATTTCGGTTCGGGAGCCGCGCCGGACGGTGGCCACGCTGCACGTCGATTTTCACGGCCTGCGGCAGCAATTCACCACCGAGAACGTCCACCAATCCGGCGCGCGCATCGACATGAAACTGGTTGCGGGTCCGTTCCGCAATCTCGACGGCCATTGGGTATTTACGGCCCTGGACGATCACTCCTGCAAGGTGGAGTTCAGCCTGCGCTATCAGTTTGCCGGCGGGCTCCTCGAAAAAGCCGTGGGACCGGTATTCCACCGCATTGCGGACAGTCTCGTGGACGCCTTCGTGCGGCGCGCGGAAGAAAAGTTCGGCGCCTCATGAGCGGATCAGGGATATCGATTGAAGTCGCGTACGCTCCGTCCGGGCGGCAGATTTTGCGCCGGTTAACCCTGCTCGAAGGCAGCAGCGTCGCCGACGCGATCCGCGCGAGCGGCTTGCCCGCGGAATTTCCGGAAATCGATCTGGCCCGCAACCGGATCGGCATTTACGGCAGGCTGGTGCGGCCCGAAACCAGGCTGCGCAACCGGGACCGGGTCGAAATCTACCGCCCGCTCCAGGCTGACCCTAAGGAAGCCAGGCGCGCGCGGGTCGCGAAAAAGCGCAAGAAACAATAAGCGCTAGTCGCAGGACTGGGCCACTGCGGCACGCGCATTGGCCCTGGTCTGTTCGATCTGGGCTTCGTCGGGATAGTAGCGCTCGCCCTGGGCATCGATTCGCGAAATACGGCCGCCAAGGTCATATTGCGCGAGCTGTTCGCGGGCGTTGCGGCAGTTTTCCTCTTTCTGCTTCGCCGCTGCGAGCTTCTGGTCGGCTTCTTTCTCCGCATTTTGGCGGTCCTGCTGGCGTTTGCGGAACGCCTGCTCGGGAGTGAGCTTCGGCACGCTGTCTTTCTTCGCTTCGTCCGCCGGTTCGGCCGAGTCCGGCTCCGAAGGCACTTTGCGGCCGAACGCCGTGGGTTTTGAGTCTGCCGAACAGGGATACTGCGAGTAAACAATACCGCCGCGGGCATCTATGCATTTGTAGACCTGCGCCTGGGCGGCGGCGGTCGCAAGGGCCGCGACAACAGACAGTATCAATCGCGTCATGACTTTGTTCTTACAAGGAGATGACGGGGCACCATAGCGTTTTTTAACGCGCCAGTCAATCGAGAGTAAGACGGGGCGCGGACAATTTACCGGCTGTCCTCACCGGCGTATAATTCAACTTTTGGCCGTCGCCATGCGCTTAATACAAAAGGC
>JBGPYQ010000277.1:0-2711 GCA_041493345.1 Gammaproteobacteria bacterium
CCGTGGGAACCTACAAGAAGGCCCACGCGCATGGTCCGGGAGCCCATGTAGTGATCCTCGCCGGCGAGGGCTACAGCATGATGTGGCCGGAAGGCGAGGAACCGCGCCGCTACGACTGGCAGCCTGGATCGATGATAGTTCCGCCGAACCGGTGGTTTCACCAGCACTTCAACACGGGAACGACTCCGGCCCGCTATCTGGCGTTCAAGTACGAATCCGTCGCGATCCGCAACGAGCAGGGCGTCCCCAAGGCCTGGATCAGCAGGCGGCTCGGCGGCGACCAGATTGATTATGCTGATGAGAGTCCGATCGTCCGGCGGATTTTTGCGGAGGCTCTCGCCGGGAATGGACTTAAGCCGCGCATGAGCGAGGCCTATCATGCCGAACTGGCGGACTTGCCGCCCCAGGCGGCGTGATGGCGCCCGCATGTCTGCCGGGGGATGGCGCGGCGCGAATTTTTCCGGCACAATCCGTTGCAGTCGGTTGTTTGGCCGGGGTTTTTGGGATACCGCAAATTCCGGCCGCAGACCGGGCAAGGCCATTTCCAAAGGAGCCGGAGACTTCGTATGACCGGTGATGTACCGCTGATTCTGACCCTGGACAATCACGGTGTCCCCCACCGCTGGGTGACCTGGCAACAAGCGTGCTTCTACTACGCGAAGAATCTCGTCGCGTGGACCTTGGGCGAGAGGGAGTTCACCTTTTATGGCGGTATTTCGCGCGCCACCGGAGCGCGCTCGAGTATTACCGCCCGCTCGATCATCGCGATCAAGGGCAAGGCGATGGCGATGAAAGGCTTCAACCAGGTGCCTCCGCTCAACAACCGCGAGCTGTTCCGGCGCGACCGCCATATCTGCGCCTACTGCGGCGGAGGATTCGGCTTCCTGAGGCTGACGCGCGATCATATCCGGCCGGTGTCTCGCGGCGGCACTGACACCTGGATGAACGTGGTCACCGCGTGCCGGACCTGCAACGGCATCAAGCGCAACCGCGTGCCGGAAGAATCGGGATTGGAACTCCTGTACGCACCCTACGTGCCGAACAAGGCCGAATACCTCATTCTCACCAACCGCAAGATCCTCGCGGACCAGATGGAGTTCCTGGTCCGACACGTCTCTTCCCACAGCCGCATACTGACGCTTGCGGGCGCGGCAGCCTAGCGAAGCCGCGCGGTACAGCTGCTGCAATATCCGAGCGCCATGCCGGACTTCTGGCGCAATTCGGGTTTTCACCTGCTCGAACGCGACGGCGAAGGCCGCCTTGGCGTCACGGACGATTTCCTGCGTGCCTACCTTCTGCGCCCGGAGATCCGGCCTGTCGAGGAATCCGGCGCAAACGAGATCGCGCTGCACAAGGCGCTTCTGGAGAATCCGCGCAGTGCGGTGGAGGGCGCCGCGCTCGAGCGCATCGAGGACACCGACGCACGCGAAAATTACCGTATCCTTCTCGATTTTTTTGACCGACTGAAGCGCACGGCCTCGATTGAGGCCTGCTACCTGGACATTTTCTCCGCGAAGAACGTCTCCGTCCCTCCGCTCTTCATCGACCAACTCGTGCAGATCATCATGCGCAATATCCTGGACGACTGCGATGACGCGCTCGAGCCGCGCGCTGCCGAGGTGTTTTACCGCGAGCAGAAGGCCTACACCGATGATGGGGTCGTCATGCTTGCCGACCTCGAAACAGTGGAGTTGCACGCTTCGGGTGGCGCCTACGGCGGTCTCGGCCGCCTCATCGTCGAGGCGCAGACTCCGCTTTCCACGATCAATCTCGACGTGCTCGACGCCGACAATGCGCAGCTTTATTGGCTGCGCGACCAACGCCACGACTTGGTCATCAGCATGAACTTCGGACGTGCCGCGAACAAGGCGTTCTGCCGCACTATCGAGAAATGGATCCGGCACTTCCTTGGCGTCGAAGTCCGGGTCGAGTCGCAGAGGGAGATCGAGGACCGCAGCTGGGCATGGCACATCGGCATGGACGCCGATTCGAGCGCGCTGCTGAACGACTTGTGGCGCGGCGAGGAAGTCGAGGCGGGGCGCTTTCGCCGATTGCTCGCGCTGTTTCGCCTCGATTTTGCCGAACCCGGGGCGATGCGCGGCGACATCACCGGCCGGCCGGTCTATCTTGCACTATCGATGGACGAAAACAGGGTGGTCCGGATGAAACCGCAAAACCTTCTTCTCAATCTCCCGCTCGCCGCGCGCGCATGATGCGGCGCCGGCATCCATGACTGCTCCGGCCTACTGGAATCGGGCGAAGCGCGTGCTCTCGCGCCGCGACGCCGTATTGAGGCAGATTATCCGCGAACACCCGCGCATTGCGCTTGAGCGTCGCGGGGAGCCGTTCTTCACCTTGGCGCGGGCTATCGTCGGCCAGCAAATTTCAGTGAAGGCCGCGGCCAGCATCTGGGGGCGCCTCGTTACGCTGGCGCCGCAGGTGCAGCCGCGGCAAGTTCTCGCGGCCGGACACGAGCGGCTCATCGCTTGCGGCTTGTCGCAGCGCAAAGCCGGATATATCGCCGACCTCGCGCGCCATTTTGCCGACGGCACCCTGCAGGTCAACGCCTGGACGGGCATGGACGACGAGGCGGTGATTGCCGAACTGATTCAGGTGCAGGGCATCGGCCGCTGGACCGCCGAGATGTACCTGATCTTCAACCTGCTGCGCCCGAACGTGCTGCCGCTCGACGACCTGGGATTGCAGCGGGC
>JBGPYQ010000272.1:0-3173 GCA_041493345.1 Gammaproteobacteria bacterium
CCCGGAGGGTTAACCTCCCTGAAGGGTCGCGGAAGACCACCGCGTTGATAGGCCGGATGTGTAAGAGGAGTAATCCTTTCAGCTAACCGGTACTAATTGCCCGTGCGGCTTGATCCTATAACCTTGGGCATGACTCAAGGTCACGCTTTGCAATCCCAACCTGTTTCTTTCGAATTGGCTTCGCTGAATTGGCCGTAGTGCCAAGCGGCGATGCGACAAGTTATGTCTGGTGCCCATAGCGCCCTGGAACCACGCCTTCCCATCCCGAACAGGACCGTGAAACGGGGCAGCGCCGATGATAGTGTGCATAGCGTACGCGAAAGTAGGTCAGTGCCAGACTCCCTTCAAACAAGAAAGCCCTCCTCGCGAGGGCTTTCTTGCTTCCGGTCGACCCGTTTTCAGAGATGTTGTTGTGAGGGCTTTCCCTGATTCACGGGGACACAAGCGGAGCTCGGGACGAAGCGTGGTGGGTGGTACAGGGATCGAACCTGTGGCCCCTGCCGTGTGAAGGCAGTGCTCTACCGCTGAGCTAACCACCCGAGGCGGTGAATTTTATCAAAATTGCCGGCCGGTCGCCCGGATCGAGGAGCGACCGCGCCGGCACCATCGCGTAAAATGCTCAAGTCTTCGAGCCGCGATGATGATCAGAACGCGATTTGCCCCGAGTCCGACCGGATACCTCCATGTGGGTGGGGCGCGCACCGCGCTCTTCTCCTGGGCGTATGCGCGAAGACAGGGCGGCAAGTTCATACTTCGCATCGAGGACACCGACCTCGAACGCTCCACCGAGGCCTCGGTGCAAGCGATACTCGACGGCATGCGCTGGCTCGCGCTCGACTGGGACGAAGGACCGTTCCGGCAGATGCAGCGCCTGCCGCGCTACCGCGAAATCGCGGAGCAGCTTTTGCGCGACGGCAAGGCCTACCGCTGCTACTGCAGCCGGGAAGATCTCGAGATGATGCGCCATGCGCAGCGCGAGCGCGGCGAAAAGCCGCGTTACGACGGCCGCTGGCGCGATTCGAAGGCCGCGCCGCCCCCCGGCGTGCCACCGGTGATCCGTTTCAAGAATCCGCCCGATGGCGACGTGAGGTTTAACGATCTCGTCAAGGGCGGGATCTCGGTGGCGAACGCCGAGCTTGACGATCTCGTGCTCCTGCGCGCCGACGGCGTACCCACCTACAATTTCGGGGTGGTAGTGGACGATCTCGACATGAACATCACCCACGTGATCCGCGGCGACGACCACGTCAACAATACTCCGCGCCAGGTCAACATCCTTCATGCGCTCGGCGCCGAGCTGCCGGAGTTCGCTCACGTTCCGATGATCCTCGGCGCCGACGGCGAGCGGCTCTCCAAGCGTCATGGCGCCGTGAGCGTCATGCAGTACAAGGAGGACGGCTATCTGCCCGAAGCGCTGATCAACTATCTCGCGCGGCTTGGCTGGTCGCATGGCGACGAGGAAATGTTCTCCGTCGCCAAATTCGTGGAATGGTTCGACCTCGGCCACATCAGCCGCTCCCCAGCGCAGTTCGACCCGGAAAAGCTGCGGTGGATGAATCACCAATACATGAAGCAGCGCAGCGCCGGCGACCTTGCCCGGCTCGTCGCGCCACGCATCGAGCGCGACGGCGGAAGGCTCGCCGGCGGTCCGCCGCCCGATGCAGTCGTTGCGTTGTTCAAGGACCGCGCGGAAACACTCGACGATCTCGCCGCGCAGGCGATGATATTCTACGGCGACGCCAGCGCGACGCCCGAGCAGCTGCAGGCCAACCTCACCGATGAGGTTCGTCCCGCACTGATCGAGCTCGCGACACTGTTCGCCGCCATTGACGATTGGCGCGCTGAAGCGCTCACGGGCGCGCTGCAGGCGGTGATGGACAAGTACAAGCTCAAGATTCCGAGGATCGCCGTGCCTCTTCGCGTGATTATTTTCGCACGCACGCAGACGCCGAATCTCGTCTCGATGCTGGCATTGGCGGGGAAAAAACGGGTGCTCCAGCAGCTTCAGGCGCATCTGGCCGCATGATATAATCCGCGCCCTTGCGTGGGGGTATAGCTCAGCTGGGAGAGCGCTTGCATGGCATGCAAGAGGTCAGCGGTTCGATCCCGCTTACCTCCACCAACCGGCTTCCGGCCGTCGTAACGCAGTCCCCATCGTCTAGAGGCCTAGGACATCGCCCTTTCACGGCGGTAACAGGGGTTCGAATCCCCTTGGGGACGCCACGCATATTCAATTACTTATGGTGTCTTTAGCGCCCGAGCGGTTCTCTCGTGCCAAACTGGTGCCAAACAATCGTCGCGAAAAGCCTTGGGCAAGGGCAGACTCTATGACGTTGAAGATCCCAACAACCAACCCACACAGGTTGAGCGCGAAACGGGTGGCGAGGGTCACCATAGCTTTGGTGAGGAAGCTGATGCAGAAGGGCGTGCTGCCGCCACCTCCGCTCACGTTACGGAATCAACGGTCAAGTACACCCGAGGGCGAGAAGCGTCATCGTGAGGAAAGCCCGCAGATCTCAATGCCGGCGACGGGCGCATTGATTTTCCTATATCTTGGTTGGAAGTACTACTCGGAGTAGTTCGATTCTTGAATTCAAAGGCGTAAGCCACCAATGGGATTCCCTATGAAGCTCGATGCAGCGCCGTCTTTACACGCGACCATGCAAGAAAAACATTCTCGCAATCGGCTTATTGCGTTGCTGTTCGGCGCCGCCACGCTGATATTGGCGGGTTGGGCCAGCGCCGACCCGCCGGCACGCGTCGCGCGCCTGGGCTATATCAGCGGCGCCGTAAGCTTCTCGCCGGCCGGCGAGGACGATTGGGTGGAGGCGAGAATAAACCGGCCATTGATCACAGGCGACCGTTTGTGGGTGGATGCCGGCGCGCGTGCCGAGCTGCAGGTCGGCTCGGCCGTATTCCACATGGGCGGCGGCACTAGCGTGACACTGCTCAATCTCGACAACCGCGTCGCGCAGTTGCAGGTAGCGCAGGGCACGCTGAACGTTCGGGTGCGGCGCCTCGGCCCGAGAGATGTGGTCGAGATCGACACGCCGAATCGCGCGTATTCGTTTCGCCGGCCTGGCGGATACCGGATCGACGTCGATCGGGCCGGCGATGCGACGACCGTCGCAGCGCGCGACGGCCAGGCCGAGGTCTATGGCGAAGGCGCGGCG
>JBGPYQ010000222.1:0-5746 GCA_041493345.1 Gammaproteobacteria bacterium
GGCACCATCGAGTCGATGGATTTCAGGCCGGTCTGCACCGGCTGCGAGACGGACTTGCGCGCGATCACGCCGGGCGCGACCTTCTCGATCACGTCGGTCATCTTGGCGTTGACCGGGCCCTTGCCGTCGATCGGCTGGCCAAGGGAGTTGACCACGCGGCCGATGAGTTCGGGGCCGACGGGCACTTCCAGGATGCGGCCGGTGCACTTGACCGTGTCGCCCTCGGAGATGTGCTCGTAGGGACCCAGCACCACCGAGCCGACCGAGTCGCGCTCGAGGTTGAGCGCAAGGCCGAAGGTATTCTTCGGGAATTCCAGCATCTCGCCCGCCATGGCGTCGGAGAGGCCGTGGATGCGGCAGATGCCGTCGGTCACGGTCACGACGGTGCCCTGGGTGCGAATGTCCGCCGAAAGCGAAAGATCCTGGATCTTGCTGCGGATCAGTTCGCTGATTTCGGATGGGTTCAACTGTTGCATTGTTGCTCCTAGTATCTCGTCACTCCCGCGGAACCTGTCCCCGAATGATTGAATCGGGGAGCGGGAGTCCAGGATCTGGACGCCTTGCGCCCAAACGCCACTGGATCCCCGCTTGCGCGGGGATGACGAATGTCATTCTTCGAATTCATTCGTCAATTCCATTCGTCAGCTCTTCAGCGCCGCGGCCATGTCTTCGAGCTTCCCGCGCACCGAGCCGTCGATGACTTCGTCGCCGACGACGATACGCACGCCGCCGATCAGTTCCTTGTCCACGGTTTCGTGCGGCTGGACCTTGCGCTTGAAGCGCTTCTCCAGGTCGGCCACGATGCCGGCGAGCTGGGTCTTTTCGAGCGGGAACGCGGTGTGGATCTCGGCCTCGACCACGCCCTCGCGCTCGTTCCTGAGCTCCTCGTAGTTCGCGCGGATTTCCGGCAGCAGCGCGAGCCGATCGTTGGCGATCAGCACGCGCACGAAATTCTGCTCCTCGGCGTGCAAGCCGCTCCCGCACAGGGAAACGAACAGGCCGTAGAGCCGCTCGGCGCCGAGGTTGGGGTTGACTATGCAGGCCCGCACTTCGGGATGCGCGGCCACCGCGGCCATGGCGGCGAGGGTTTTCGACCACGCGGGCAGCGCACCCGCCTTGTCGGCGAGCCCGAATACGGCCTCGGCATAGGGCCGCGCAAGCGTGGCAGTCTCAGCCATGGGGACAGACCACTAATTTTCGAGTGAGAGGGCAGAATTTCATGGCAGCGAAGACAAATTAGTGGTCTGTCCCCGGTTTTCCTAGATTTCTTTCTTCAACTGCGCCAGCAGGTCGGCGTGCGCCTTGGCATCGACCTCGCGGCGCAGGATTTTCTCGGCGCCGGCGACGGCG
Organism: Gammaproteobacteria bacterium; assembly: GCA_041493345.1. Classification (GTDB taxonomy): domain Bacteria; phylum Pseudomonadota; class Gammaproteobacteria; order Burkholderiales; family SG8-39; genus VBDM01. The sequence goes on from JBGPYQ010000222.1 coordinate 1,351, forward strand.
AGCGCCGCGACCTGCCCGCGCAGCATTTCCCTCGCGCGCGAGACTTCCTGGTCGATCTCGGCCTTCGCGGCCGCCTTCTCGCGGTTGCCCTCTTCGCGCGCGGCGTTTTTCGCCTCGTCGATCATCTGCGCGGAGCGCTTGTCGGCCAGGGCGATGATCTCGGCGGCGCGCTCGTGCGATTCCTTCAGCGCCGCTGCCACCTGCTTCGATGAGAGCTCGAGCGACTGCTTGCCGCGCTCGCCGGCGGCGAGCCCGTCGGCGATGGTCTTCTGGCGCGCCTCGATCGCCCTCATCAGCGGCGGCCAGATGAACCTGACCGTGAACCAGATGAGGGCCGCGAATGAAACGGCCTGCGCGATCAGCGTCAGGTTGATATTCATGACTGCCCCTCCAAGGCAAGTGGTTCGCGGCGATGCCTACTTGAGGCCGGCAGGGATCAGCGGGTTGCCGAAGGCGAACAGCATGGCGATGCCGACGCCGATGATGAACGAGGCGTCGATCAGGCCGAGCAGCAGGAACACCTTCGCCTGCAACGCCGGGATCATTTCCGGCTGGCGCGCCGCGCCCTCCAGGAAACGGCTGCACATGATGCCCACGCCGACGCAGGCGCCGAGCGCGCCCAGGCCGACCATCAGGCCGATGCCGATGCCGGTGGAGGCCTGAATCATGGCTACGAGTTGAAGTTTGTCCATCTGGGTTTCCTCTCTTGAACGAAATGGTTAAAAGCTATCTCAAAAATGGAAGGCAGCGTCTATTCCCCTCATCCCCGGCCCTTCTCCCGAGGGGAGAAGGGTGATTCTCCCTCTCCCTCCGGGAGAGGGTTGGGGTGAGGGAGAGTTTTGAGATGAGTTCTAGTGAGTCTCATGCGCCATCGAAATGTAAACAATGGTGAGCATCATGAAAATGTAGGCCTGCAGCAGCACGATCAGGATGTGGAAGATCGCCCAGCCAAAGCCGAGCACCGCGGCGAAGACGGTTCCGACCAGGCCGGTCGCGGCCCACACCCAGAGCAGCAGGAAGATGATCTCGCCGGCGTACATGTTGCCGTACAGCCGCAGCGAATGCGAAAGCGGCTTGGAGATGTATTCGACGAGATTGAACAGGAAATTCGCCGGCCACAGCAGCGGATGCACGCCGAAAGGCGTGCAGAACAGCTCGTGTATCCAGCCGCCCAGGCCCTTCACCGCGATGCTGAAGTAGATCATGAGCAGCCATACCGACAGCGACAGCGCGAAGGTGGTGTTGACGTCGGCGGTGGGAACGAGGCGGAATTCGTGCAGATGGAACACGTTCTCCATGATCCAGGCCATGACGTCCGCGGGCAGGAAGTCCATGGCGTTCATCAGCACGACCCACACGAACACCGTGAGCGCGGTCGGCGCGACGAACTTGTGGCGCTCGCCGTAGAAGATGCCCTTCACCTGCACGTCGACGAATTCGAACGCGAGCTCGACGAAGGCCTGGCGCTTGTTCGGCACGCCGGAGGTCGCGCCGCGCACCACCCACCACAGGAAGCCCATGGCGAGGATGCCGAGCACCAGGCCGGTCACCAGCGTATCCACGTGCAGCGTCCAGAACGAGTGGTCGCCGACCTGCTTCGCCTGGAAGGTCAGGTGGTGGGCGATGTAACTGCTCGGGGACAATTCTTCGGCGGCGGTCATTTCGTTTTCCAGCTCTCTACGTCTCGCGAATAAACAAAGCCATTCCGAAAATCAGGATCGCGGCCAAAAACGACCCGATGAGGCCGGGCACGACGACATCCGGGTAGACCACCAGAACGAGCCAAAGCAGGAAAATGCCCAGAGCGAGCTTCGCGCCTTCCGCCCTGAGCGCTGCCAGCAGGACCTCCCCTGCGGTTCTTGGCTTGCTAATTGACGCCAATGCCGCAAATGCCAGCCCGGCCACGATACTGATCAGGCCGCCCAGCGCCGCGGAAACCACTCCGTGAACGCCAGCCAGCCAGGCTGAGATCAGCGCAACGGCGGCTGTTGAGAGCAGCTGGTACCCGATGATCCGGCGAATCCTGCTGCCCATACGGTCGATTTGCCCGTTCACGCCAAATGCGCACGCCCAACCCGCAACTGCAAAACCGTCGAATTTTAGAGGGGAAACACCTGTTCCGTCAAACCGAAACGGTGAATTATGGTCTTCACCTTGAGCCCCCCGCTATAATCAATGCGCACCCTCACACCACAGGGAGGAGAAATGAGGAGCAACCACGCCGCTCGCCTGCTGCTCGCGCTCATGCTCGCCTACGCGCCCGCGCTGCATGCACAGCAAAAAATCGAGATGAAGCTCGCCTATTTCGTCGGCGACCAGCACGCCATGTCGCAGTGGCTGATCAAGTGGTCGGAGGCGCTGGAGAAGGGCTCGGGCGGCCGCATCGCCGTCAAGCGCTTCCCCGGGGCGCAGATGGGTCCGACGCCGGGGCATTACGATTTTGCGCGCACCGGCCAGGCTGACGTTGCCTGGTTCCTGCACGGCGGGACGCCCGGGCGCTTTCCGCTTACCGAGATCGTCAATCTGCCTTTCATGGTCGGCAGCGCGGAGATCGGCACCAAGGTGCTGAACGACCCCGAGCTGCGCGCGAAGTACCTGGACGCCGAGCACAAGGGCGTGAAAGTGCTGATGCTCCTCACGCATCAGCCGGGCGGCCCGCACACCACGAAGAAGGCGATCCGCGCGCTCGACGATTTCAAGGGCCTGCGCATCCGCTTCGCCTCGCCCACGGTGCGCGACTTCGTCCAGGCCCTGGGCGCGACGCCGGTGGGCGTGCAGCCGACCGAGATCGCCGAGCAGCTGCAGAAGGGGACGATCGACGGCGCGTTCATGGACTACGGCGGCGCGGGCATCGCGTTCAAGCTCGGCGGCATCGTCAAGTATTCGACCGAGCTGTACGCCTATGTCACCAGCTTTGGCGTCGCCATGAACGAGGACTTCTGGAACAAGCTTCCGCCCGACCTGAAGAAGCTCGTGATGGATTCCGTCACCGGCAGGGAAAAAGAGGTCGGCGAAGCCTGGGACGCGCTCGATGCGCCCGGCAAGAAGGCCATCATCGACGCCGGCGGGCAGGCGATCCGGTTCTCGGCCGAGGAGAGCGCCAGGGTGCGCACGATCGGCGCCGAGGTCTCGGAGGCGAAGTTGAAGGAGCTCGAGGGCAAGGGGCTGCCCGCGCGCGCGGTGTACACGATGATGCGGGGCCTGTCCGAGAAGCATTCGAAGACCTCGAAGAACTTCTGGAACTGACGCTTCCGCATGTCAGGCGGAAACGTCATCCCCGCGGCCCCTTTAGCCTCCGCGAAAGCGGAGGGGGGATCCAGGGCTTTTTAACGTCACTGGATTCCCGCTTGCGCGGGCATAGCACCCGATTCCCGTGAATCACTGGCAAGCCTTTGTCGCCAAGCTCTGCGGCTGGACCGCGGGCGTGTTTCTCGCGGCGATGATGCTGCTCACGGTGGCGGACGTCGTCCTGCGGTTGTTTTTCAACCGCCCGATCCGCGGCACCTTCGAGCTGGTCGAGCTGCTGCTCGCCTGCACTTTCTTCTTCGCCATGCCGGCGACTTTCCTGCGCAACGAGCACATCGTGGTGGACGTGATCGACGGCGCTCTGCCGCGCGCCGTGGCCGGCCTGAAGCGCCTGGCCGCGGCCGCGGCCGCCGTGATGCTCGGGGTGATTGCGTGGCAGTCGTGGATCTCGGCGCAGGACGCGATCGCCTTCGGCGACGTGACCTCGGACCTTTCGCTGCCGAGGATTCTCTACTGGATCCCGCTCCTTGCCGGCATCGGCGGGGGTGCGCTCGCGGCGGGGGCGATGGCCGCGACAGGCGAGAAAAACAGGGGACAGACCACTAATTTTTCTTCACTGCCATGAATTTCTTCCCTCTCACTCTAAAATTAGTGGTCTGTCCCCATTGAGCATCGCGGTCATCGGGGTCCTGGGCGTGATAGCGCTGCTTCTCGCTCTGGTCATCCGCATTCCGATCGGGCTCGCGCTCGCGAGCACCGGCTTTCTCGGTTACGCCGCCGCCGACGGCTGGCCGAAGGCGCTCAAGATGGTCGGGGCCGTGCCCTTCGACCTCGCGAGCGCCTATTCGCTGTCGGTGATCCCGCTTTTTCTTTTGATGGGGGCCGTCGCCTCGCGCGCGAACATGGCGCAGGAACTGTTCCAGGCGTCCAACGCCGTGTTCTCGGGCTTGCGCGGCGCGCTCGCCAACGCGACCATCGGCGCCTGCGCGCTGTTCGGCTCGATCTGCGGCTCCTCGATCGCGACCGCGGCAACGTTCTCGAAAGTCGCGATCCCCGAGATGAAGCGCCACGGCTATCATCCGCCCTTTGCCGCGGGCGCGGTGGCCTCCGCCGGAACGCTCGCCATCCTGATTCCGCCCTCGGTGCTGAC
>JBGPYQ010000032.1:0-21791 GCA_041493345.1 Gammaproteobacteria bacterium
GCCGAGCACAAAACCTACATCCAGTCGCTGCCTTACATGGACCGCCTGGATTACGTCTCGATGATGTCGAACGAGCATGCCTACTGCATGGCGATCGAGCGCCTGCTCGGCCTGGACGTGCCGCTCCGCGCCCAGTACATCCGCGTGATGTTCGACGAGATCACGCGCATCCTCAATCACCTCCTCTGGCTCGGTGCGCATGCGCTCGACATCGGCGCGATGACCGTGTTCCTGTACGCTTTCCGCGAGCGCGAAGACCTGATGGACTGCTACGAGGCGGTGTCGGGCGCTCGCCTCCACGCGGCTTACTATCGGCCGGGCGGCGTGTACCGCGACCTGCCCGAAACGATGCCGCAATACCTGGCTTCGATGTACAAGAACGAGAAGTCGATCCGGCAGATGAACGAGAACCGCCAGGGAAGCCTGCTCGATTTCATCGAGGACTTCACCCGCCGCTTCCCGGAGAACGTGGACGAGTACGAGACCCTCCTCACTGACAACCGCATCTGGAAGCAAAGGACGGTCAACATCGGCGTGGTGCCGCCGGAGCGGGCGCTCGCCCTCGGTTTCACCGGCCCGATGCTGCGCGGCTCGGGCGTGGAATGGGACCTGCGCAAGAAGCAGCCTTACGAGGTGTACGAAAAACTCGAGTTCGACATTCCCGTGGGCGCGAACGGCGACTGCTATGACCGCTATCTCGTGAGGATCGAGGAATTTCGACAGTCGAACCGCATCATCAGGCAGTGCATCGACTGGCTGCGCAAGAACCCCGGGCCGGTGATCACCGACAACCACAAGGTGGCGCCGCCGACCCGCGTCGAGATGAAGAGCAACATGGAGGAGCTGATCCATCACTTCAAGCTGTTCTCCGAGGGATTCCACGTGCCTGCGGGCGAGGCCTATGCCGCAGTCGAGCACCCCAAGGGCGAATTCGGCATCTACATCGTGTCCGACGGGGCGAACAAGCCTTGGCGCCTGAAAATTCGCGCGGCGGGCTTCCCGCACCTTGCTGCGCTCAACGAGATGGCGAAGGGCCACATGCTCGCCGATGTGGTGGCTATCATCGGCACGCAAGATATCGTTTTTGGCGAGATTGACCGATGAAAAACGTAGTTTGATTGCCGATGCTAAGCACTGAGTCACTGAAGAGGATCGATCGCGAGATCGCGAAGTACCCCGCCGGCCAGAAGAAGTCGGCCGTGATATCGGCGATAGCCATCGCCCAGGACGAGAAGGGCCATCTCTCGGCCGAGGTGATGGACTATATCGCGCATTACCTCGGCATGCCGCCGATCGCGGTGTACGAAGTGGCGACGTTCTACACCCTATGTGACCTGCAAGCGGCCGGAAAGTACAAACTGTGCATCTGCACCAACCTGCCGTGCGCGCTCTCCGGCGCCAGGGACGCGGCCGAACACCTGAAAGGAAAGCTCGGCGTCGACTGGAACGAGACCACCGCCGACGGGCGCTTCACGCTCAAGCAAGGCGAGTGCTTCGGCGCCTGCGGCGACGCGCCGGTGATGCTGGTCAACAACAAGAAAATGGTTTCCTTCATGACGCCGGAAAAAATAGACCAGTGGCTCGCGGAGCTGAAGTAATGGATTGTCACGTTAGCGACACAAATTTAGGGGAGCACGAGGGGATGTTTCCCCTCGTAGCGTAAAAGACCCAATGCTTGATTACGGTCCGGACGCGCTCATCCTTAAAGGCCTCGACGGCAACAACTGGCGGCTGGCCGACTACGTCAAGCGCGGCGGCTACTCGGCGCTCGGGAAGATCCTTGCAGAAAAGATCCCGCCTGAAACAGTCGTAGCCATGGTGAAAAAATCGGCCCTGCGCGGCCGTGGCGGCGCGGGCTTTCCCACCGGGCTCAAATGGAGCTTCATGCCGAGCCAGTTTCCGGGCGACAGGTACCTCGTGTGCAACTCCGACGAGGGCGAGCCGGGCACGTTCAAGGACCGCGACATCCTGCGCTACAACCCGCACATCCTGATCGAAGGCATGGCGATCGGCGCCTACGCGATGGGCATCGGCGTGGGCTACAACTACATCCACGGCGAGATCTGGGACGCCTACGAGCGCTTCGAGGAGGCGCTCGCGGAGGCGCGCGCCGCCGGTCTTATCGGCAAAGACATCCTCGGCAGCGGGTTTTCATTCGAGCTCCATGCCTGCCACGGCTGGGGCGCCTACATCTGCGGGGAGGAGACCGCGCTGCTGGAGTCTCTCGAAGGCAAGAAGGGTCTGCCGCGCTTCAAGCCGCCATTCCCGGCGAGCTTCGGGCTGTACGGCAAACCCACCACCGTCAACAACACCGAGACCTTCGCCGCGGTGCCGTGGATCATCAACCACGGCGCCAACGCCTTTCTCGCGCTCGGGCGGCCCAACAACGGCGGCACCAAGATCTTCTCCGTGTGCGGCCACGTCACCCGTCCGGGCAACTACGAGGTAAATCTCGGCACGCCGTTCGCGAAGCTCCTGGAGATGGCGGGCGGCATGCGCTCGGGTAGAAAGCTCAAGGCGGTGATACCCGGCGGGTCCTCGATGCCGGTGCTGCCCGCCGAAATCATGATGCGCACCGACATGGACTACGACTCGATCGCCAAGGCCGGCTCGATGCTCGGCTCGGGGGCCGTGATCGTGATGGACGACACCACCTGCATGGTCAAGGCGCTGGAGCGGCTGTCGTATTTTTATTTCGAGGAGTCCTGCGGCCAGTGCACGCCCTGCCGCGAGGGCACGGGCTGGCTGTACCGCATGGTGAACCGGATCGAGCACGGCAAGGGCCGGCAGGAAGACCTCGATATTCTCGTCAACGTCGCCGACAATATCGCCGGGCGCACCATCTGCGCGCTGGGCGACGCCGCGGCGCTGCCGGTGAAGAGCTTCATCCAGCATTTTCGCAGCGAGTTCCAGCACCACATCGACCACAAACGCTGCTTGGTGAGCGTGCCGGGCGGCTATGCCACGATACTGAACGCTCCCGAGCGCCAGGCCGCCTGAGATGCCGAAACTCACCATAGACGGCAGGAAAACCGAGGTCCGGAGTGGCGCCACGGTGATGGATGCGGCGAACGGCCTGGGCATCTATATTCCGCATTTCTGCTACCACAAGAAGCTCACGATCGCCGCCAACTGCCGAATGTGCCTGGTGCAGATCGAGAAAGCGCCCAAACCGCTGCCCGCCTGCGCCACCCCGGTCGCCGAGGGCATGACGGTGTTCACGCGTTCGGATTACGCGCTGCAGGCGCAGAACAGCGTGATGGAGTTCCTGCTCATCAACCATCCGCTCGACTGCCCGATCTGCGACCAGGGCGGCGAATGCCAGCTCCAGGACCTCGCGGTCGGCTACGGCAAGAGCGCCTCGCGCTACGCCGAAGAGAAGCGCGTGGTCGTGAACAAGAACCTCGGGCCCCTCATCTCGACCGACATGACGCGCTGCATTCACTGCACGCGCTGCGTGCGCTTCGGCCAGGAAGTCGCCGGCGTCATGGAACTGGGCATGATCGGACGCAGCGAGCACGCCGAGATCATCGCCTTCGTCGGCCAGACCGTGGATTCGGAGCTGTCGGGCAATATGATCGACCTGTGCCCGGTGGGCGCGCTCACTTCCAAGCCTTTCCGCTATACCGCGCGCAACTGGGAGCTTTCGCGGCGAAAGTCGGTCAGCCCGCACGACAGCCTCGGCTCGAACCTGATCGTGGAGGTCAAGCAGAACCGCGTGATGCGCGTACTGCCGCTCGAGAACGAGCAGCTGAACGAGTGCTGGCTCTCGGACCGGGACCGTTTTTCCTACGAGGGCCTGAACTCGGAGGAGCGCCTTACCCGCCCCATGATGCGGGCGGACGGGACGTGGCGCGAGGTCGAGTGGCAGGTTGCGCTCGAGTACGCGGCAAAGAGCCTGGCCGGGGCCAGGGACCTGCACGGCGCCGCGGCGATCGGCGCCCTGGCGGGCCCGCATGCGAGCGTCGAGGAAATGGCCTTGCTGCAGAAGATCGTGCGCGGCCTGGGCAGCGACAACGTCGATTTCCGCTTGCGCCAGTCGGATTTCTCGGCCGACGGCAAGCGCGCCGGCGCGCCCTGGCTGGGCATGAAGGTCGTCGAGCTCGGCAGCCTGGACCGCGTTCTTCTGGTCGGCTCGTTCCTGCGCAAGGATCATCCGCTCATCGCCCACCGCCTGCGCCAGGCGGCAAAGCGCGGCGCGCACATCAATGTCCTGCACTGCGCCGACGAAGAGCTCCTCATGCCCGTCGCCGGCAAGGCCATCGTGCCGCCGCAGCAACTGCCCGAGGCGCTGGCGCAGATTCTCAAGGCGGCAGCCGAGGCGAAAAATCATTCCGTTCCGCAGGCGCTGGCCGGACTCGTCGCGAGCGCGGAAGCCAAGGTGATCGCAGCTAGCCTCCTGTCCGGCAAGAGCGTCGGCATCCTGCTCGGGAATCTCGCCGCGCAGCATCCGCAGGCCGCGCAGCTGCAGCTCCTCGCGCAGGAACTGGCCGCGGTGATCGGCGCGAAGTTCGGCTTCCTCGGCGAGGCCGCGAACAGCGTGGGCGGATACGTGGCGAATTGCGTCCCCGCGGGCGCGGGGCTGAACGCAAGGACCATGCTCGAGCAGCCGCGCAAGGCCTACCTGCTCCTGAACGTCGAGCCCGAGCTCGACTGCCACAACGCAAGCGGCGCGATCAAGGCGATGCAGGACGCCGTGGTCATCGCGCTGTCCCCGTACAAATGCTTCACGGCGGACTACGCCGACGTGCTTCTGCCCATCGCTCCGTTTTCCGAGACATCGGGCAGCTTCATCAACTGCGAGGGCCGGATGCAGAGCTTCCACGGCGCCGTGCGCCCGGCGGGCGAATCGCGGCCCGCGTGGAAGGTATTGCGCGTGCTCGGCAACCTGCTTGGCCTGCCGGGATTCGACTACGACTCGAGCGAAGCCCTGCGCGACGAGACTTGCAAACCGGAATCGGTCGCCGCGATGCTGGACAACAGGCTGAGCGGGCTCGCTCTCAAGCTCGGTTCCGGCGACCAGGACGGACTGCAGGGCGTGGCCGCAGGCCTGCAGAGAATAGCCGACGTTCCCGCCTACTTCGCCGATCCCGTAGTGCGCCGCGCGGCGTCGCTGCAGAGGACCCGCGATGCCCTGCCGCCGAAAGCATGGGTCGGACCGGCGCTCGCGCGACAACTCGAGCTGAAGGCGGGCGACCGCGTCCGGGTGCGCCAGGGCGAGGGCGAAGCCGTCGTCGAACTCGGCGTGAACGATCTGGTGCCGGCGGGCTGCGTGCGCATCGGCGCCGCGCACCGGCTCACCTCGGGGCTCGGCCCCATGTTCGGCAGCCTCACGCTGGAGCGGGCCTGATGGAGCTGTTCGATACCTGGGGAAATCTCTGGACTTCCTGGCTCGGATCGCAGTGGGGTCCTCCGGTGTGGGCGCTGATCAAGAACACGATCCTGATACTGTGCATAGTCCTGCCGCTGTTCGGCTGCGTGGCGTATCTCACGTTGTGGGAGCGCAAGCTTATCGGGTGGATGCAGATCCGCATCGGCCCCAACCGCGTCGGGCCGATCGGCCTGCTGCAGCCGATCGCGGATGCACTGAAGCTCGTCTTCAAGGAGCTGATCGTGCCGACCGGCGCGAACAAGTTCCTGTTCCTTTTCGCGCCGATGCTGACGCTCATGCCCGCGCTCGCAGCCTGGGCGGTCATCCCGTTCAGCCCCGAGGTCGTGCTCGCCGACATCAACGCCGGGCTGCTCTACATCATGGCGATCACCTCGATGGGCGTGTACGGCATCATCATCGCCGGCTGGGCCTCGAACTCGAAGTATGCATTCATAGGCGCGATGCGCTCGGCCGCGCAGATCGTCGCCTACGAGATCGCCATGGGCTTCGCGCTGGTAAGCGTGCTGCTGGTGTCGCAGAGCCTCAATCTCACCGATATCGTCGCCGGGCAGTCGCGCGGCTGGTTCGCCCACAAGGGCCTGAACTTCCTGTCGTGGAACTGGCTGCCGCTGTTTCCCATGTTCCTGGTGTACTTCATCTCCGGCGTCGCCGAGACCAACCGCTCGCCCTTCGACGTGGCCGAGGGCGAATCCGAGATCGTCGCCGGCTTCCACGTGGAATATTCGGGCATGACCTTCGCGCTGTTCTTCCTCGGCGAGTACGCCGCCATGATCCTGGTGTCGGCGCTCGCCACCATCATGTTCCTGGGCGGATGGGTCGCGCCGATCGACACGCCCCTGTTCAGCGCAATACCGCCCTTTGCCTGGCTCTTTGCCAAGATATTCTTCATGGTGTCCCTATTCCTCTGGTTCCGCGCCACTTTTCCGCGCTACCGCTACGACCAGATCATGCGCCTGGGCTGGAAGGTGTTCATTCCGCTGACGATCGTGTGGCTCGTGGTGATCGCCGCGTGGATGCAGACGCCCTGGTCCTTGTGGAGATAGGCAGCGGCCATGATCGAATCCCTGATCGGAAAAACGCGCGACTTCTTCAAGTCCTTTCTGCTGATCGAGCTGGTGAAGGGCATGGCGCTCACGGGGCGGCACCTGTTCCGGCGCAAGATCACCGTGCAGTTCCCCGAGGAAAAGACGCCGATTAGCCCGCGCTTCCGCGGCCTGCACGCGCTGCGCCGCTACCCGAACGGCGAGGAACGCTGCATCGCCTGCAAGCTGTGCGAGGCGGTATGCCCGGCGCTCGCGATCACGATCGAGTCCGAGCAGCGCGAAGACGGAACGCGCCGCACCACGCGCTACGACATCGACCTCACCAAGTGCATCTTCTGCGGATTCTGCGAGGAGTCCTGTCCGGTGGACTCGATCGTCGAGACGCGCATCCTCGAATACCACGGCGAGAAGCGCGGAGACCTCTACTACACCAAGGAGATGCTGCTCGCGGTGGGGGACCGGTACGAGGAACAGATTGCCAAGGACCGCGAAATGGACGCGGCGTACCGGTGACAGACCATGTTTGAATTCGCGGTATTCTGGTTTTTTGCCGTGATTCTGGTGATTGCGGCGATATGCGTTATCACCGCGCGCAATCCCGTGCATTCGGCGCTGTTCCTGGTGCTCTCGTTCTTCACCGCCGCCGCACTGTGGATCCTGCTGCGCGCCGAGTTCCTCGCCATTGCGCTGGTGCTGGTCTACGTCGGCGCCGTGATGGTGCTTTTCCTGTTCGTGATCATGATGCTCGACATCAACCTCGACCGCCTGCGCGAGGGCTTCTGGAGCTACCTGCCGCTGGGCGCCTCCGTCGGCATCGTCATGGTGTTGGAGATGGCGGTTGTGCTTGGTGGCCCTTACTTCGGCCTGCAGGTGTTGCCGGCGCCGAAAGACCCGGGAGCGGGCTACAGCAACACAAAGGAGCTCGGCCGGCTGCTCTATACCGATTACGCGTATCCGTTCGAGCTCGCGGCCGTTCTGCTGCTCGTCGCCATCATCGCCGCGATCGCACTTACCTTGCGCAAGCGCAAGGACACGAAGTACCAGGATCCGGCCGCGCAGGTCGCGGTGCGAAAGGAAGATCGGATCCGCCTGGTGTCCATGCCGCCAGAGAAAAACGAGGAATGAGGATTCGGGATTCAGGGAGCGGCGCCCGGCGGGGTTCCCTGGATCCTGGATCCTAAAAAAAGGGAAAAAAACTTGCTCTCGCTGTCACATTTCCTGACTCTGGGCGCGGTGCTGTTCGCGATCAGCATCGTCGGGATATTTCTCAACCGCAAGAACGTCATCATCCTGCTGATGGCGATCGAGCTGATGCTGCTCGCCGTCAACATGAACTTCATCGCCTTCTCGCACTACCTCGGCGACATGGCTGGGCAGGTGTTCGTGTTCTTCATCCTCACGGTGGCGGCGGCGGAATCGGCGATCGGGTTGGCGATTCTCGTGGCGCTGTTCCGCAACCTGCAGACCATCAACGTCGACGATCTCGACAGCCTGAAAGGCTAGGGCAGATGACGATGATGCAGCTCTATCTCCTCGCGCCGCTGGCGCCGCTCGCCGGCGCGATCATCGCCGGGCTGTTCGGGCGGAGGATCGGCCGCGCCGGGGCCCATTGGGTCGCGATCATCGGGGTCGCGATCTCGTTCGCGGTCTCCTGCGTGATCTTCGCCGACGTGCTGAAGGGCAATACCTTCAACGGCTCTGTTTACACGTGGCTGGTCTCGGGCGAGACGCGCTTCGAGATCGGCTTCCTCATCGACCGGCTCACTGCGCTCATGATGGTGGTGGTGAGCTTCGTCTCGCTCATGGTCCACGTGTACACCGTCGGCTACATGGCGGACGATCCGGGCTACCAGCGTTTTTTCGCCTACATCGCGCTGTTCACTTTTTCCATGCTGATGCTGGTGATGGCGAACAATTTCCTGCAGCTCTTTTTCGGCTGGGAAGCGGTGGGCCTGGTGTCGTACCTGCTGATCGGCTTCTGGTACACGCGGCCGAGCGCGATCTACGCCAACCTCAAGGCATTCCTGGTGAACCGTGTCGGCGACTTCGGCTTTCTGCTCGGGGTGGCGCTGGTGCTCGCCTCGTTCGGCACCCTCGATTACGCCGCGGTGTTCTCGCAAGCCCCGTTGATGGCCCAGGCCACGATCCAGGTGATCCCGGGTTCGCCCTGGCTGCTGCTCTCGGTCATCTGCATCGCGCTCTTCGTCGGCGCCATGGGCAAGTCGGCGCAGTTCCCGCTGCACGTGTGGCTGCCGGACTCGATGGAAGGCCCGACGCCGATCTCCGCGCTCATCCACGCGGCCACCATGGTGACGGCCGGGATCTTCATGGTGGCGCGCATGTCGCCTCTGTTCGAGCTTTCGCAGACGGCGCTGTCCGTCATGCTCGTCATCGGCGGCATCACGGCGTTCTTCATGGCGCTGGTCGCGGTGGTGCAGTACGACATCAAGCGGGTGATCGCGTACTCGACCCTCTCGCAACTGGGCTACATGACGGTGGCGCTGGGCGCCTCGGCGTATTCCGCCGGGATCTTTCACCTGATGACCCATGCCTTCTTCAAGGCGCTGCTGTTCCTGGGCGCGGGCTCGGTGATCATCGCCCTGCATCACGAGCAGGACATGCGCAAGATGGGCGGCCTGCGCAGGACCATGCCCGTCACCTACTGGACCATGCTGATCGGCGCCATCGCCAGCGCGGGCGTGCCCGGATTCGCGGGGTTCTTCTCCAAGGACGCGATCATCGAGGCGGTGCACCTGTCGAAGACCCCCGGCGCGGGCTTCGCCTGGCTGATGGTGACGCTGTGCGTGTTCGTCACGGCGTTCTACACCTTCCGGCTCGTGTTCTACGCCTTCCACGGCAAGGAGCGCTTCGAAGTCCATGCAGGGGAAGCGGGGTATGACCACGATGCGGGCCACGACGCGGGCCATGGTCATGTCCATGAATCGCCGCTGGTGGTGACGGTGCCGCTCGTGCTGCTCGCCATTCCCTCGATCTGCGCCGGCTGGGTCATCGGCCCGATCCTCTACGGCAACTACTTCGGCGACGCGATCCGCATCGCGCCCTCGCACGCAGGCGTGGCCCGGATGGCGGAGGAATTCCACGGCGTGGTTCCGATGATGATCCACGCGCTCAATGCGATCCCGTTCTGGCTTGTGATCGCGGGCATCGCCGCCGCCTGGTATCTCTATATCCTGCGTCCCGGGCTGCCGGCGGTACTGAGGCAAAAGGCCGGCATTCTGGTCACGGTGCTCGAGGAGAAATACGGCTTCGACCGCTTCAACGAGTGGTTCTTTGCCGGCGGGGCGAGGAAGGCCGGCACCGCGCTGTGGCGCTTCGGCGACGTGGCCGTGATAGACGGCCTCATGGTGAACGGCTCGGCCAGGCTGATCGGCTGGGTCGCCGGCGTCGTGCGCTGGCTGCAATCCGGATTCATCTACCACTACGCGTTTTCCATGATCATCGGGGTGTTTGTGCTGTTGACGCTCCTGTTCTTCGGGGTCTTTGGATTGGCCCTGGCGAACTAAACGCGGCCCGCTGAAAAGAAGAAATGTCCCCGACCGCTCCCTGGCTGAGTCTCTCCATCTGGGTCCCGATCATCGCGGGAGTGATCGTGCTCGCGACGGGTTCGGACAGGAACACCCGCCAGGCGCGGATCATCGCTCTGATCGGCGCGGTGCTCGGTTTTCTGGTGACAGTGCCGCTCGCCGCAGACTTCAACACGGGGACGAGCGCGATGCAGTTCGTGCAGCGCGTGCCCTGGATCGAGCGCTTCAACGTCAACTACCACGTCGGGGTGGACGGCATTTCGGTGCTTTTCATTCTCCTCAACAGCTTCATCACCGTGCTGGTGGTGGTTGCCGGCTGGGAAGTCATTAAGAGCAAGGTGGCCCAGTACATGGCCGCATTCCTAATCATGTCCGGCCTCTTGAACGGCACCTTCGCCGCGCTCGACGCCATCCTTTTCTACGTGTTCTTCGAGGCAACTCTCATCCCCATGTATCTCGTGATCGGAGTCTGGGGCGGGCCGAACCGCGTCTATGCGGCGGTGAAGTTCTTCCTCTATACGCTGCTTGGGTCGCTGCTGATGCTGGTCGCTTTCCTGTACCTGTATACCCGGTCCGGCGGAAGCTTCGCGGTGCTCGATTACCACAAGCTGCCGCTGCCGCTCGACGCGCAGATCCTGCTCTTCATCGCTTTCCTCATGGCTTTCGCCGTGAAGGTGCCGATGTGGCCGGTGCACACCTGGCTGCCCGACGCGCACGTCGAAGCGCCCACCGGCGGATCGGTGGTGCTGGCGGCGATCCTCTTGAAGCTCGGCGCCTACGGCTTCATCCGTTTCTCGCTCCCCATCCTTCCGGACGCGAGCCGTTACCTTGCCGGCTTCATGGTCACGTTGTCGCTCGTCGCGATCATATACATCGGCCTCGTGGCCCTGGTGCAGTCCGATATGAAGAAGCTGATCGCGTACTCCTCCGTCTCGCACATGGGTTTCGTGACCCTGGGGTTTTTTATCTTCAACGCCTACGGGGTCGAAGGGGCCCTGGTGCAGATGATCTCGCACGGCTTCGTCTCGGCCGCGTTGTTCCTGTGCGTGGGCGTGATGTACGACCGCATGCACTCGCGCAACATCGCCGACTACGGAGGCGTGGCGAATACCATGCCGAAATTCGCCGCGCTGATGGTGTTCTTTGCCATGGCCAACTGCGGGCTGCCGGCGACCTCCGGCTTCGTCGGCGAATTCATGGTCATCATGGGCGCGATGAAATTCAGTTTCTGGATCGCGTTCCTCGCGGCGACGACGCTCGTCTTCGGCGCCGCCTACACCCTGTGGATGGTCAAGCGGGTGATCTTCGGCGGCGTGGGCAACAAGCAGGTCGCCGGGCTCGCCGACCTCAACCGGCGCGAATTCCTGGTGCTGGCGCTGCTCGCCGTTTCGGTGCTGTGGCTGGGTGTGCACCCGGCGCCCTTCACCGAGATCATGCACGCCTCGGTCAACGAGCTGCTCAGGCACGTGGCGGCGAGCAAGCTGTGAAAAGGGCGCTGACATGATGTCCGGTCTCCCGATCATGCTCCCGGCATGGGCCGAGATCTTTCTCCTCGCCGCGGCCTGCGCAATCCTGGTGGTGGACCTGCTGGTGCCGGATTCAAGGCGCGGGGCGACTTACTACCTGTCCCTTGCCGCCTTGCTCGGTTGTGCCCTGCTGACCGCGTACGTGATCGCAGTGACCGCGGCGCAGCGGGCCACCACCTTCAACAGCATGTTCGTCTCGGACCTCATGGCGAACGTGCTGAAGATTTTCACCTACGCGGCCGTGGCGGCCTGCCTCGTATATTCGCGCACCTACATGGCCGACCGCGGCCTGTTCCGCGGCGAGTACCTGGTGCTCGCGCTGTTTGCCACGCTCGGCATGATGGTCATGATCTCGGCCAATCACTTCCTTCCGCTCTACCTGGGCCTGGAATTGATGTCGCTGTGCCTGTATTCGATGGTGGCGCTCAACCGCGACTCGGCGGCCTCGACCGAGGCGGCGATGAAATATTTCGTGCTGGGTGCGCTTGCGTCGGGCCTGCTGCTCTACGGCATGTCCATGATCTACGGCGCCACCGGCACGCTGGAGATCGCCCAGGTCGCGAAGGCGACGGGCCGCATTCTCCAGGCCGAAAATCCCTCGAGAATTGTCCTCGTTTTCGGGCTGGTGTTCGTCGTGTCCGGGCTGGCGTTCAAGGTCGGCGTCGTGCCCTTCCACATGTGGATTCCCGACGTCTATCACGGCGCGCCCTCCGCAGTGACGCTTTTCATCGCCACCGGGCCCAAGCTCGCCGCGTTCGCCATGGCGATGCGGCTGCTCGTCTATGCCCTGCCGTCGCTCGCCGGGGACTGGCAGCAGATGCTCATCATCCTCTCGGTGCTTTCAATGGGGATCGGCAACCTTGCGGCGATCGCCCAGAGCAATATCAAGCGCATGCTCGCGTACTCGACCATCTCGCACATGGGCTTCATGCTGCTCGGTCTGCTCTCGGGCGTGGTGGGCGGCAATTCGCTCTCGGCCGCGGAGGCCTACGGTTCGGCGATGTTCTACGCCGTCGTCTACGTGCTGATGAGCCTGGGCGCTTTCGGCATGGTGGTGCTGCTCTCGCGCGCCGGGTTCGAGGCCGAGCGCATCGAGGACTTCCGCGGCCTGAACACCCGCAATCCGTGGTTCGCGTTCGTGATGCTGCTCCTCATGTTCTCGCTCGCCGGCGTGCCGCCCACGGTCGGCTTCTACGCCAAGCTCTCGGTGCTTCAGGCGGTGCTCGGCGCCGGGCACGTGTGGCTCGCCGTGGTCGCGGTGATGTTCGCCCTGGTCGGCGCGTTCTACTACCTGCGCGTCGTCAAGCTCATGTACTTCGACGAGCCGCATGAGACCGACGCGATCGAGGCACGGCTTGACATGAGGGTGCTGCTCTCGGCCAACGGCATCGCGGTGCTCGCGCTCGGCATCCTGCCGCAGCCGCTGATGCAGCTCTGCTTCTACGCCATCAAGGGCATCTGAGCGCCTTGTCTTCCGGCCCCGACAAGGATAAAGCCGACCTGACCGAGACCGAGGTCGGCAGCGAATGGGTCTATCGCGGCAATTTGCTGCATGTGCGCCGCGACACGGTGCGGCTGCCCGATGGCTGCGCGGCGGAGCGCGAGTACATCGAGCATCCGGGCGCGGTGGCGATCATCGCGCTCACCGATTCGGGGGAGCTGGTCATGGAGCGGCAATACCGCTACGCCTTGAGGCGCGACATGATCGAGCTGCCCGCGGGGAAGATCGATCCGGGCGAGCCGCCGCTCGAGACCGCGAGACGCGAGCTGCGCGAGGAGACCGGCTACACCGCGGCGAACTGGCGCCACGTGGCGACCATCCACATCGGGATCGCGTATTCCAACGAGCGCCTCGAGATCTTCCTCGCCCAGGGGATGAAGCACGTCGGCGCGAAGCTCGACGCAGAGGAATTCCTCGAGGTGTTCACGCTGCCGCTCGCCACCGCGCTCGAGTGGGTGCGCGAGGGGAAAATCACCGACTCGAAAACGGTGGCCGGGCTGTTCTGGGCCGAAAAGGTCCTGGACGGCGGATGGGCCGCTCCGCGCTGATGCACAGCAGGGAATCGAAATGCCGTTCGCGACGATAAACGGAATCAGGGTCAATTATCTGATCCAGGGCCCGGCCGGCAAGGTGGGCCCGCACTTGCTGATGTTCGCGCCCGGCGGGTTCAGATCGGTGATCTCGCGCTGGACCGCTGCCGCAGGCAAGGGCGCATGGCAGGAGATGGACGGGCTCGCTGCGCTCGCGCGCCACTTCACCGTCATTGCCTACGACCGCCGCGAGGCGGGATTGTCGGGCGGTCGCGTCGAGCACCTGAGCTGGGATCTCTACGTGCAGGAGGCAAAGGCGCTGCTCGATCTTGCGGGAGCGAAGCAGGCGTACATCCTGGGAAGCTGCATGGGCGCCTCGCTCGCGTGCGCGTTCGCCGTGCGGCACCCTCTAGCCTGCAAGGGGCTCCTGTTGCACTGGCCGGTGGGCGGCTACCGCTGGATGATGAAAGGCCGTACCTTCTTTGATCGCCATCGCGACTTCGTGCGGGCCAACGGGCTCGCCGCCGTGGTCGCGCGCGCGCCCAAGGGGGAGAATTTCTGGCTCGATCCCGAGATCGGCCCGTGGGGCTCGCCCGCCGCCGTCTATCCGGAATTCGCCGCGCAGCTCGTGAAGCAGGACCTCGATGAGTACCTCGCCACCCTCGCAGGATCCAGGGACACGCTCTTCAACGACACCATGCCCTCGGGCGCAAGCGGCGAGGAACTGATGAACATCCGGATGCCGGCGCTGATCCTGTCGGGCAACGACTCTTCGCACGCGTTGTCGGCGTCCTGGGCGCTGAAGGAGCTGATGCCGCAGGCCGAGCTGTGGGACGTGCTGCCGCCGCGCCAGGACGGAAAGAACACGCTGGAGCAGGTGCTGAGCTTCAAGCAGAAGCTCGAAGGCGCGGCGAAGGCCTCCTGAGCGGCCTGGGAGCGGCGGCCGTCGCGCCGCGGGCCTAGTCGATTGTCGCGCCGATATCCTTCACCAGCTTGCCGTACTTGTCGTAATCGCGCCGTATCACCGCATTGAATTCCTCCAGAGTGGTGATCCAGGGTTCCGCCCCGCCCACCGCGCCCATGCGCTCCCGCACCTCCACAAGCGCGAGCACCCGGTTGATTTCCGTTCGCAGCCGCGCGATCACCGGCTCGGGCGTGCCCGCCGGCGCCCACATTCCCAGCCAGTTGTTGACCTCGTAGCCCGGATAGAACTCGCCGATGGTGGGCACCTCGGGAAAGAGCGCCATGCGATTGCGGCCGGTCACCGCGATCGCACGCAACCGGCCCGCCTTGATGAGCGGTCCGGAGGAAGTGCCAGACATCACGATCGGCACTTCGCCCGCGACCGCGGCGGCAGCGGCGGGCGAGCCGCTCTTGTAGGGGATATGCACCAGATTGATCCCGGCGCGCAGTTTCAGCATCTCCGTCGAAAGATGGTGCTGGCTGCCGTTGCCGCCCGAGGCATATTGAAGCGGCGGGTTGGCGGCGCGCGCGTAGTCCAGGAATTCCTTGAAGTTCTTCACCGGCACCCGGGGATTAACCGAAAGGATGAGCTGGGTGATCATCGTGGTCGCAACCGGCGCGAGCTCCTTCAGCGGGTCGAAGCTCGACTTCGTATACACATGCGGGTTGATCGCGACCATGCTGTCGGCGCCGTACATCAGCGTGTAGCCGTCCGGGGCCGAGTGGGCTACGTACTCGGCGGCGATATTGCCGTTGGATCCGGCCTTGTTCTCGACCACGACCGGCTGGCCGAGGTACTCGCCGAGCTTCGGCGCCATGAGGCGGGCGGCCACATCCGGCGCGCCTCCGGGGGCGATCAGGACGATCAGCCTGATTGGCCGCGTCGGATACTGCGCCGGCGAGGCGCTCGCCAGGCACAGCCCCGCCGCGAGAAGAACCGCTCTTGAAATCCGGCGCATCATCATTCCTCCTGCGTCATTGATCCATCGAACTTGCGGCGAACACTTCGTCGAGCTTCACCAGGCGCGGCGTGAGGCCCTGTTCATGCGAATACTGCGCCGCGGTCTCCAGCGTGACGCGGTTGGCCTTGATGCCGTGGCGCACGAGCGGGGTGCGCAGCGCGTCCGCGGCCTCGGGCGCAAGCAGGCCCGCGGCGAGGTGATACTCCGCATGCTCCAGTCGCTGCTTGTTGGCGATGCCGTTGGCGCGCTCGAACGCCGTCAAGATATTCAGCACCGCCCAGGGGTGCTTCTCCGCGATCTCTTTGCGGATCACCATGTCGTGATTGATGGGCAGGATGCCGGTCTTGCGGTAGTAGCGCACCCCTTCGGCCAGGGGATCGGGGAAGAGCGGCTTGATGTCCGGATGGTTCCACAGGTCGGCGGTGCTGCGATCGACCAGATTGGGATCGACGATGTAGTGCAGCGCCGCGTCGAGCTCCCCCGAAAGCATCATGCCGCCAAGGCTCTTTTCGCTCGGTATCTGGTTGATCGTCACGCCTGGCGGCGCAGTGAACCCGATGGCGCCGCGATGGCTGTGGGAAGGCGTGCGCTCCATCCAGAACTCCATGTGCCGGGGTTCGACGCCGAATTCGTGCTGAAGCACGCCGCGCGCCCACAGCGCGGCGGTCTGCTGGTATTCCGGGACGCCGACGCGCTTGCCCTTCAAGTCCGCGGGTTTCTCTATCCCCGCGTCGCGCCGCACCAGGATGGCGGCGTGGTAGAACTTTCTCGTGGTAAAGACCGGCAGGCCGGTCCAGCGCTCGTCGCCCCCGGATTTCGCCATGATCAGCGAGGAAAACGACATCTCGGAGACGTCGAAGTCGGCGAACTTCAGCTGCCGCCAGAAAAGCTCCGAGGGATGCACGCGGCTCGGTATCAGGTCGATGCCGTCGGGCTTCACCTTGCCGTCGAAAATCGGCCAAGTCCTGGGATTGGACGCCATGCCGATGCTGAGTTGTAAATTCATGAGCGCATTCCCTGCATGAGTGAAACGGGAAATTGCCCGCTTGCCATCTTACCGCCTCAGTCGGCCGGCGTGATGCCGGCGGCCCGGATGATGCGGGCATACTTGGCGGTTTCGCGAGTCAGCAATTCTGCGAACTCCTCGGGCGTGCTGGCGACCACGGCCATGCCGTCCGCGGCGATCCGTTCCTTCACATCGGGCTGGTTCAGGATTTGCGCCACCTCCTGCTGGAGCCGGGAGATCACGCCTCGCGGGGTTGCTCCGGGAGCGAGCAGGCCATACCACGTCATCAATTCGAAGCCGCGCATTCCCGCTTCCGCAATGGTGGGCAGCTCCGGCGCGATCGCCGAGCGCTGCGGACTCGTCACGCCCAGCGCGCGCAGCCTGCCGTCCTTCAGGTAAGGCAGGCTCAGAAGCAGGTTCATGCAGTACACGGGCACGCGGCCGGCCAGCACGTCGGCCAGGGCGGCGCCCGATCCCTTGTAGGGAATATGGGTCATCCTGATGCCGGCCGTCAAATTGAACAGCTCCACTGCGAGGTGAGAAAGCGAGCCGGTGCTGGCCGAGCCGAAATCGAGTTCTCCCGGCCGCAATTTGGCCAGGGCGATCAACTCCTGCAGGGATTTGGCCGGCAGCGACGGATGCACGAGCAGCACCATGGGTCCCGAGGCGAGGTTCGAGACCGGCGCAAGATCGCGCGCCTGGTCGTAGGGCAGGCTCTTGAAGAGGCTCGGATTGGACACATAGCCGGTCTGCACCAGCAGCAGCGTGTGCCCGTCGGCGGGCGCCTTGGCGACATAGGCGGCGCCGATGGTGCCGTTGGCGCCGGCGCGGTTCTCCACTACGACCGGCTGGCCGAACCTCTCGTTGAGCTTTTGGGCCATGGCGCGCGCCAGGATATCCGTGGAGCCCCCGGCCTGGAACGGCACGACGATGCGCATCGGCCCGGTGGGAAAATTCTGCGCGCGGGCCGCGCCGAACGCCGAGACGAGAACGATCGCGAAAATCGCGCCGGAACAAGCGCGCGCGTGGTGTTCATCGGCCTTGCACATGGAATCAGTGTTCCAATGTTGCCAAGGCGCGCCGGTAGTAGGAAAGATCCAGGTATTTCTCCGGTGGATGCGGTTTGTTTCCCTTCTGCCCCTCGATCTCGGCGCGCACCGCCAGCGTGTTGCGAAAGCCCTCGGGATCGAATTTCGCATCCGGCGTAAATCCGGACGAAGGATTGGCGAGCAGCTCGTAGGTGCGCGCGGCCGCTTCCGGCTCGAGCTTCAGGTTCTCCGCGAGCTTCGCGATGCTGAGCGCCTTGTTGGCCGGAGCCAGCGCGGCGCGCAGCGATTCCACGTACGCCGCGATGTAGCGCTCGAGCAGCACGCCATGGGCTTTGGCCCACGAACGCAGTACGAACGCGCCATTCGCCTGGTAGGGGCCCAGCAGGTCCGCCAGGCCACCCATGCTCTTCATCCCCCGCTGCAAGGCCAGGACCGAGAAAGGCGGATTGAGGACTGCGGCGGCGTTCTGATCGTTCTTGAACATCGCTTCGTAGCGCAGGTCGCCGCGGCCCTCGGGTCTCACCGCGTAATCCACGCCCTCCTTCAGCCCCTGCCTCAAAAGGAGCTTCTTCGCGAGCAGCGCGTACGCCGTGTCGGGCGCGTCGACGAGGAGCGTCCTGCCGCGGATGTCCGCGAGCGTCCTGACGTAGGGTTGCACGATGAACTCGTTCATGCCGCTGTCTCCGCCGGTGACGATGATCACGTCCTGTCCCGCGATCTCCACCATCGCCACCGCGTTGTCCACGGCGGCGTGCGCGATCTCGAACGCGCCGCTCGCCAGCCCCGCGCGCTGGGCCTGCGAATTCTGCGTGAACTGAAGCTCGATCTTCAATCCGTGCTTCTCGAAGATGCCCATCGGAATGCCGACGAAGAACGGCAGGTTCTTGGCCGTGGGAAAGACATTGACGCGCAGCGCCGCCGGCTCGGCCGCGCCGGCGGACGCACCGGCGAGCGCGAGCCCGATTGCAAGCGCGGCGCGCAGCCGGAATAAGACCGCGGCGGCACGCGGATGGACATCAGGAAGCATCATTTACCCCTCCCGGCGAATGCGCGTAGACTAGCTGCGCCGATGCCGGGAAGGAAGTATCGCAAAAGGGCGACGGGTCAACAACCCGCTTTTGCCGCGGCGGTCGGGCAGGGGGCGGGCAAAGCCCTCGCGCCGGACGCCGAATTCGAGAACTAATCCCTCAAATGCCCGGTTTCTTCTGGCAGATTGCGGCCGCCTGATCTATCTTGTGACGTTAGTCTGGTTGCGGTTGTAAAAGGGGAATCCCATGACGGACATGCATAACTGGATGATCTGGCCGGATAACACCGTGTTGTCCGTGCTGATCCTGCTGCTCATCGCAATTATCTTTCTTTATGCGGCGCGCACGCCCATGCACGGCTTCATCCGCTCCGTTGGCCATGCTCTGGGAGGCCCCCTGCGCCTGGGCGCGCGCTGGCTGTTCGTGGCGGCGACGGAAATGAGGGAGCGCAACAAGGCCGTATTGCTCGCGCACGGACGCCAGGAGGTGGGCCAGCGCGTTGAACGTGATTTCGAGCGCGTGGGCGTCCTGGTCACGCGCGACCTTCAGGGTTATCCGACCCTGCAGCGCAAGCTTCTCGAGGAGATCACGCGCATCGAGGAGGACTACAAGAAGTGCGGCGAGGTGCCGCCGCCGCCCCCGGATTGGGTCGAGGCCGTCGCGGCGGTCGCCAACATCAAGTCGGGCGGCAACGAAGTGGTGCAGAAGATCCTCGACGACATCAAGAAATCGGTCCGCGAGATCCACGAAAAGGCCCTTGCCGAGTATCGCCGCTCCTACGAGACGCGGCACAAGATCCTGGAAGGCTTCATGCCGTTCTGGCGGTCCGTCGACAAGACCATGACGCAGGTCGACAAGAAAATGACGGTCCTGCAGGAAAGCGCCGGGACCGTGGACGCGCAGATGGAAAAGTACAAGCAGATCACCGCCAAGACCGACAAGGCGGAGAGTGCCCTGACGAACTCCGCGTTCACCCAGTTCGCCATCGCGGCCATCGTCATGGCGGTGGCGGTAGGCGGCGCGTTCATCAACTTCAAGCTGATCGCGCTGCCGATGTCCGAAATGGTCGGCGCGGGCGATTACATCACCACGTCGCTGCGCACCTCCGAAGTGGCCGCGCTCGTGATCATCCTCGTCGAAGCGTCGATGGGATTGTTCCTGATGGAGGCGCTGCGCATCACGCACCTCTTCCCGCCCATTGCCGCTCTCAACGATCGCATGCGCCACCGCATGATATGGATCTCGCTCACCCTCCTGGTGACGCTGGCGGGAATCGAGGCCGCCCTCGCGCTGATGCGCGACATGCTGATCGCCGACAAGCAGGCCCTGCTGCAAACCCTTGCCGCGCAGCCGACCGCGGCCACCGAAGGCTGGATCGCGCGCATTCCGACCGCCGGGCAGATGATCCTGGGATTCATCCTTCCGTTCGCGCTGGCTTTCGTCGCGATCCCGCTCGAGTCCTTGATCCATTCGACCAGGACCGTCGTCGGCGCGCTGCTGGTCATGCTGATCCGCGCGCTCGGATTCGTGCTGCGCGTCCTCGCCAACCTGGCGCGGCAGACGAGCCGCGCGCTGATCCACTTCTACGATCTGCTGATCGTGTTGCCGATTCTTGTCGAGCACCTGGTCAGGACGGCGCGCGCCGGCGAGTCCAGGGCGAAGTCCGTCGGCGGCAAGCTGTAGAACCGAGCAGGGGGCGATCATGATCAAGCGGGCAATCCTGGCGTCAATGTCGATTCTCGGGCTGCTGGCGGCCCTTTCCGGCTGCGTTGACTCGCGCAACCAGGCGCACGCGGTGTATATGCTCGTCGATACTTCCGGGACCTATGCGCGCGAATCCGCCAAGGCCAGAATAATCATCAACTACCTGCTGGGAACGCTCCAGTCCGGGGATTCGCTGGCGGTGGCGAGGGTGGAAAGCCGCAGCTTCAGCGAGAAAGACATCATCGCCAAGGCCAGGTTCGACACGCGCCCGACCCAGGCCAACGCGCAGAAGCGCGTTTTCAGCGACAAGGTGGATAAATTTCTCAAGACGGTCCAGGGCAGCGCCTACACCGACATCACCGGCGGGCTGATCCAGGGCGCGGAATTCCTCAACGAAACCGGGGCGGGGAAGAAGACCATCCTCGTGTTCTCCGACATGCAGGAGGAACTCGACAAGGTGACGATGCGCAGCTTCCCCATCAGCCTGAAGAACATCCGCGTGATCGCGGTCAACGTCACCAAGCTCAATACCGATAACATCGACCCGAGGCGCTACCTCGGCCGGCTGCAGGCCTGGCAGAAGCGGGTCGAGGGCGCCGGCGCGTCCGAGTGGAAGGTGATCAACGACATCGAGCACCTCGATGCCATCTTCTCTAAAGGCTAGCTTCTAGTCGTTAGCCGCGGGCCGGGCCGCCTTTTCGGCCTGCGCCTGGACTTCCTTCTCGAAGGAGAGCGCGCGCTGTACGCTCTGGCGCTTCATCATCCGCTCGGCATGGCCCGCGTAGTTCGGGAAGGAGGGTATTTCGATCTTGAACAGGCCGAACCGCCTCCACACCCAGAACAGGTAGGCATCGACCGCCGTCCAGTGGTCGAACACCCACTCCTTGCCGGCGAGCATGGCATCCACGATCCTGAAATTCCTGACCACTTCCTCGACAGCGAGCCTGCGCACGCTCTCCTCGCTGCCGGGCGCATCGCAGGTGCGGGCCGGCGCGTTGAGCCGGCCCAGCGGAATATGAAGCCCGGAGGCGCACCACGCCATCAGGGACAGCGCCTTGATCGAGTTTTTCGGGTCGGTCGGCAACAATTTCGCCGCGGGAAAGGCGCCCGCAAGCCAGGTGAGGATCGCGACATTCTCGGTGAGCGCCTCGCCGTCTATGACGAGCACCGGCACCTTGCTCTTGGGATTGATGCGCATGTACTCGGCGCTGCGCTGCTGGCCGTTTTTCAGCGAGATCGGCTGCACCTCGAACTCGGCGCCCGACTCGTGCAGCGTCACCAGCGGAACCAGCGAACACGCGATCGGGGCGTAGTAAAGCTTGAGCTTCATGTTACGGTCTCCGCAGATTGTTGTTATCGGCGCGCGAGATACTTACGCCAGGGCTTCCAGTAATAATTTTTCCAGCCCTTGGTCACGCCGCGATAGTCGTGATCCGGGACGTTGACGTGCATCAGGTCGATGCGCCCGCTCCTGCCCTTGGGCGTGAAGCGCAGGATCAGGGTCGAGTCCGCGTCGCCCTTCCTGAAAGCGGTCGAGCGCCA
>JBGPYQ010000209.1:0-6379 GCA_041493345.1 Gammaproteobacteria bacterium
CCGATGGTCGCGAACAGGAACCAGTAGCCGATCCAGGCCCGCGACATCCCCATCTGCTCGGCAACCGCGAGCGCGAGGAGGAAGAGGATGAAGCCGCCGGTATAGAAGGTGTAGTACTTCCTGAGCTGGCGGAAGAACGACGAGTGCGAGAAGGTCTGGCTGCTCATTCGAGATCTCCCTCATCCACGTTGTATTCCAGGTCGAGCTTGCGCATCAGCAGCGCGTAAATGCCGATGAGCGCCACGTAGATGATGAGCGAGCCCTGGGCCGACATGTAGAACCCCAGCGGAAAGCCGAGAAACGTCACGGTGTTCAGTTCGCGTGCGAACCATGCCTCGACGAACGTGGCGACGAACCAGACGGAGAGCAGTATCCCCGTGATGACGAGATTCTTGCGCCAGTACTCTTTGTGCTTTTCGGTGAGCTGCATCGGTCCCCTCTCTTGGCGATTGTCCCGGAATCCTGAGGCGCGAATCGGGAGCCGGACTCCCTGACGGTTGGGGAGAATGCTAGCCGGGCGCTCCGGCCACTTCTATTAGGGAAAACCCTAGGTCGCGCTTACCCCGATTGCTGCAATGCAATCTGCACGAGCTCGGCCACGGAGGTCACGCCCATCTTCTCCATAACCTTGGCGCGGTGGAATTCGATGGTCTTCATGCTGATATCCAGTTCCGCCGCAATGATCTTATTCGGCTTGCCTTCGATGACGCGCTGCAACACCTCTTGCTCGCGCTCGGTCAGCGTCGCGATACGACCGGCGATAATCGATTGACGGGCCCGTTTCTCGCGGATTTCGGCGTCACGCAGGAAGGCGTTCTCGATGATGGAAAGGACTTCGCGATGGCTGAACGGCTTCTGGATGAAATCGACCGCGCCGCCTTTGAGCGCGCTCACCGCGGCCGGCACGTCGCCGTGCCCCGTGACAAAGACGATCGGGATCTCGATGTCCCTGCCATTCAGGTACTGCTGCAGCTCCAGACCGCTCATGCCGGGCAGCTTGAGATCCAGCACGAGGCACCCGGCGCCATCGTTCCGATAAGACTCTATGAACTCCGCCGCCGTGGCGAATGTCTTCACGGCGATCCCGTTCGACTCCATGAGCCACCGCCAGAGCGTGCGGATGGACTCGTCGTCGTCCACGACATAGGCGGTGGGAAGTTGATCGGGACGCATGTCGTTCATGGGCGGGCCAAATCCCCTCAC
The DNA here is from genome assembly GCA_041493345.1 of Gammaproteobacteria bacterium. Lineage (GTDB taxonomy): Bacteria > Pseudomonadota > Gammaproteobacteria > Burkholderiales > SG8-39 > VBDM01. The sequence continues at coordinate 1,204 of JBGPYQ010000209.1, forward strand.
TCGCCGCCGGGCAGCAGGCGGCGCACCGTGTTCATGAGTTCCTTCGTGGAAAACGGCTTCGTAATGTACGCGTTCGCCCCGAGGTCAAGTCCCCTTTCCTTCTCTACATCGCGCCCCTTGGCAGTAAGCATGAGGATCTTCACGTCCCGAAGGGCGGGGTTCTTGCGGATCTTCTGGCACACCTCGAACCCGCTCCTCTGCGGCATCATGACGTCGAGCAGGACCACGTCCGGCTGGAAACTCTCCGCGAGCCGCAGGGCCTCCTCCCCGTTGCGCGCGGCCAGCACTTCGTAATTGCTTCCGCGCATCAGGAACTCGAGCGAGGTGACGATGTTCGGCTCGTCATCGACGATGAGAATGCGGCGGGCCATGGGTTCCCGGCGAGCGCTTCAGGCCGCCTTGGCGAGCGCGAGCCCGCGCGCAAGCGGCAGCGTGAACGAGAAGCAGGCGCCCTCGCCGGGGCGGCTTGTCACCCACATGCGCCCGCCGAAGTGCTCGATGATCCGGCGGCTGATATGCAGCCCCAGCCCGCTGCCCTGCGGCTTGTTGGTGAGCGTGTCGCCCGCCTGGCGGAATTTCTCGAAGATGACCTCCTGGTCGGCGGCGCTGATGCCGATGCCGTTGTCGCTCACGTCCACGCGCAGGAAACCGCCATGCTGCGCGAGCGCCACGGTGACCGCCCCCGGCGCACGCTCGCAGAATTTGGCGGCGTTGGAAAGAAGATTGAGCATCACCTGCATCAGGCGGTCGCGGTCGGCCAGTATGGCCGGAACTTTTTGCGGCAGCTCGAGCGTCAGCTTGATCTCCCGCTCCTTGAACAGCTGGCTCACCGCGGTGACCGAGTCCTCGAGCACCTCGCGCATGTCGATCTCGCTGGAATGCCACTCCGCGGCGCCGGATTCGATCTTCGCAAGATCAAGCACCTGGTTGATGAGACGGGTAAGCCGCTCGGACTCCTTGACGATGATGCCGAGGAACTTGGCGCGCTCGTCCTCGTCGAGGCGGGGATTGTCGTTGAGGATCTCAGAGAATGCGCGGATCGAGGTGAGCGGCGTGCGCAGCTCGTGCGTCACGGTGGAGATGAAGTCGTCTTTCAGGCGGTCGAGCTCCTGCAGCTGCCGGTTGGCGCTGCGCAGCTCGTTGGTCGCAGCCTCCAGCTCGAGCGATTTCTGCTCCAGCTGCCGGCTGTAGGCGAGAACCTGCGAGGCCTCGTCGATGATGTTCATCACCTCGTCGATGCCGAGCGGCTCTTCCTCGACGACCGAGGCAACCATGACGCGGGCGGAGGCGCTGCCGATGGCGCCGGCGAGCAGCGATTCTGCGTGGTGCACCAGGCTGGCGTCGGCCGAAAGCGCTCCGACCGATCTTGCGCCGCGGCTTTGTGCGTAGGCAGCGAACGCCTCGTTTGCGCGTTCCGGGCCCAGAAAACGGCCCACCAGCCTCAGCAAGTCGTCGACCGACGCGCTGCCGCGCCAGAAGCGCGAACCGGGAGCAGCGGCCGGATGCTTGAGCGCATCGACGAATACGATCGCTTGACCGTGCTCGGCGGCGTTTGGCCCCTTGATCAGCGATACACCGACGTAGCAGCTAATGTTCGCGAGCATGCTCCAGAACAGACAGTGCGTGATGTCGTCCAGCCCCTGGAGCCCGAGCAGTTGCTGCGGTTTGAGAATGTCCGTGCCGAACAGTCCGTGGGAAAGGAAGGTGATCGGCAGCCAGCCCGACTTGGCGAAAGAGGGCAGCAGCAGCGTGTAGATCCAGACGACAAAGCCCGCGGCCAGGCCGCAGATCGCACCGGTACGCGTGCCGCCTTTCCAGAAGATGCCGCCGATGATGGCGGGCGCGAACTGCGCCACCGCCGAAAATGAGATCAATCCGATGGAAACCAGCGCATAAGCTTCCCCGGCCAGGTTGAAGTAGAGGTAGCCCAGGACCAGGATCAGCACGATCGCGCCGCGGCGGATGCCCAGAAGCAACCCGGAGAGGTCGCGCCGCTCGGTCAGACGCAGCGCCTTCAAGCGCAGCAGCACCGGCATCACCAAGTCGTTGCACACCATGGTGGAGAGCGCGATGGTCTCGACGATCACCATGCCGGTCGACGCCGAAAGCCCGCCGATGAAGGCGAACAACGCAAGCCACGGCAGGCGTTCCGCGATCGGCAGCGTCAGCACAAACGTGTCGGCATCCACCGTCCCATTCGGGAAATGCAGCAGCCCGCCGAAGGTGATCGGCAGCACGAAGATGTTGATCGCGAGCAGGTAGAGCGGGAACAGCCAGATCGCCTTGGTGAGATGGCGCTCGTCGACGTTTTCCACCACCGTCACCTGGAACTGGCGCGGCAGGAACATGATGGCGGCCATCGAGAGAAAAGTGAGCGAGGCCCAGGTCGCGTAGCTGCCGCTATCGCCGCCGAAAGTCAGCAGGGCGCTAAGCTGGGCCGTCTGGCCGGCGCGGCTGAAAATGTCACCAAAACCGTCGTAGAGCCAGAACGTGACGAACAGCCCCACCGCGATGAAGGCGAGGAGCTTCACCAGCGACTCGAATGCCACCGCCGCCACCAGCCCCTCGTGGCGCTCCGTGGCATCGAGGTGGCGGGTGCCGAACAGGATGGTGAAGGCCGCGAGCAGCATCGCGATGTAGAAGGTGTTGTCGCCGAGGAACAGCGGCGCACCGTGCTGCTCGGGCGTGGCCACTTCCGGGTAGCGCAGGACGATCGAAAAGGTATTGGAGATCGCTTTCAGCTGCAACGCGATATAGGGGATGATCCCGACCACCGCGATGATGGTCACCATTCCGCCCAGCGTCTGGCTCTTGCCGTAGCGCGAGGCGACAAAATCGGCGATGGAGGTGATGCGGTTCTGCTTGCTGATGCGGATGATCTTCAGCATCACGTACCACCACAACGCCGCCATCAGGGTGGGCCCGAGGTAGATCGGCAGGAAGCCGATGCCGCTCGTTGCCGCGCGCCCCACGCTGCCATAGAAGGTCCAGGAGGTGCAGTAGACGGCGAGCGAGAGCGCGTAGATGTAGGGATTGGAGATGATGCTGCGGCCCGCGTCGGCGCGCTTGTCGCCGTAATAGGCAATCGCGAACAGCAGCCCCACGTAGGCGAACGAGGCGATAACTATGACCGGTGCGGTGAGCATGGATCAGGACGCGGGCGGGCCACCGGCGCCTCTATCGGCTCTTAGAGCGCCTAACAAAACGAGGGGAAACATCCCCTCGTGCTCCCCTAAGCCAGGCCGTAACGGTCATACTGTTACGGCCTCTTAGTCATTGCGCTTTTCGACCACCAACGCCATCAGTCCGATCAGCAGCGCCCACACCGCGAACACGTAGAGATAGAGCACCGGGATGCCCAACACCTGGCTGGGGCCGGCGAACAGAGTGAGAAGCGGATAGTTGAACAGCAGGAAACCCAGCAGAAACAGAGCGGCCAGGCGCTGCCCCTTGATGCTTGGCCGGATCATGGACCCTCCCAGAAGCAGGGAAGCCCATCGTCTTCTGTGATCAGGACGCGCATCGGCTCCTCCTCGCGGCTCGGACGCAGGAGCCGCACCGTGCGGTCAGTGTAGCAAAGCCACGGTGCCGTTGCTGTTCAGGGGCGCAGAAGCGCGGCCCCTCGGCTGTCCGGAAACAAGAAAGCCCCGCCGGAGCGGGGCTTTCTTGAGGCTGTCCCAGGAAGGGGGTTTCGGGGGGTAACCGTGATTCCCTGTTCCGAAGCCTGCCCGGACATGTAACTCGCTACGCGAATTACATGTCCATCCCTTCCATGCCGCCCATCCCGCCCATGCCGCCGCCATGGCCATGGCCGCTGTTCTTCTTCTCTTCGACCAGCTCGGCCACCATCGCCTCGGTGGTGAGCAGCAAACCGGCGACGGAAGCCGCATTCTGCAGCGCCGTGCGCGCGACCTTGGTCGGGTCGACTACGCCCATCTCGACCATGTCGCCGAACTGCTCGGTCTGGGCATTGAAACCGAAGTTGCCCTTGCCTTCCGCGACCCTGTTCAGCACCACGGACGGCTCTGCGCCGGCGTTGGCCACGATCTGGCGCAACGGCTCTTCAAGGGCGCGCCGCACGATCTTGATACCGGCTTCCTGGTCGGGGTTGTCGCCCTTGATCTTGTCCAGCGCGTTGCGCGCGCGGATGTACGCCACACCGCCGCCGGCGACGATGCCTTCCTCGACCGCGGCGCGGGTCGCGTGCAGCGCGTCCTCGACACGGGCCTTCTTCTCTTTCATCTCGATTTCGGTGGCGGCACCGACCTTGACTATTGCAACGCCGCCGGCGAGCTTGGCCACCCGCTCCTGCAGCTTTTCCTTGTCGTAGTCGCTGGTGGCCTCGTCGATCTGGGTGCGAATGTTCTTCACCCGCGCCTCAATGGTCTTGGGATCGCCCGCGCCGTCGATGAGGGTGGTTTCTTCCTTGGCGATTTCAACGCGCTTCGCGCGTCCGAGGTCCTTCAGGGTTGCTTTTTCAAGCGTCAGGCCCACTTCTTCGGCGATGACTTGCCCGCCGGTAAGGATGGCAATGTCCTCGAGCATGGCCTTGCGCCGGTCACCGAACCCCGGCGCCTTCACCGCGCAGGTTTTGAGGATCCCGCGCAGATTGTTCACCACCAGCGTAGCAAGCGCCTCGCCCTCGACTTCCTCGGCGATGATCAAGAGCGGCCGGCCGGCTTTGGCCACCTGCTCGAGCATCGGCAGCAGGTCGCGAATGTTGGAGATCTTCTTTTCGTGCAAAAGGACGTAAGGGTCCTCGAGCACCGAGATCTGTTTTTCGGCGTTGTTGATGAAGTAGGGCGACAGATAGCCGCGGTCGAACTGCATGCCCTCGACGACTTCGAGCTCGCTCTCCAGGCCTTTGCCGTCCTCGACCGTGATCACGCCTTCTTTTCCGACCTTGTCCATGGCGTCGGAGATGATTTTTCCGATAGCCTCGTCTGCGTTGGCGGAAACGGCGCCGACCTGGGCGATTTCCTTGGTCGTGGTGCAGGGCTTGGAGAGTTTCTTCAGCTCCTCCACCACGGCGATCACGGCCTTGTCGATGCCGCGTTTGAGGTCCATGGGATTCATGCCGGAAGCGACGAACTTCATGCCTTCCTTCACGATCGACTGCGCGAGCACGGTGGCGGTGGTGGTGCCGTCGCCGGCGACATCCGAGGTTTTGGAGGCG
>JBGPYQ010000199.1:0-6732 GCA_041493345.1 Gammaproteobacteria bacterium
CAAGACGCTCGGCGAGAATCTCGCCGGCGCCGAAGTGTACAACCCGGAGGTGATCCTCTCGCCGGATGCGCCGCTCGCGCCGGCGGGCGGGCTCGTCGTGCTGCGCGGCAATCTCTGCCCCGACGGCGCGGTGATCAAGCCGGCGGCGATGGAGCCGCGCCTGCAGCAGCACAAGGGCCGCGCGGTGGTGTTCGAGGACTACAAGGACCTGGAAGCGCGCCTGGACGATCCGGCGCTCGAGGTGGACAGGGATTCGGTGCTGGTGCTGCGCAACGCCGGGCCCGTGGGCGCGCCCGGCATGCCCGAGTGGGAGGTGCCGATCCCGAAAAAACTGCTCAAGGAGGGCGTGCGCGACATGGTGCGCATTTCGGATGCGCGCATGAGCGGCACGGCGTACGGGTGCTGCGTGCTGCACGTCGCGCCCGAATCCTTCATCGGCGGGCCGCTCGCGCTCGCGAAAACCGGCGACATGATCGAGCTCGACGTCCCGCGCCGGCGCCTGCAGCTCATGATCGACGACCCCGAGATGATGCGCCGCAAGCGCGCCTGGAAGGCGCCCGCGCGCAAGTTCGAGCGCGGCTACGGCATGCTCTTCTCGCAGCACATCCGGCAGGCCAATGAAGGCTGCGACTTCGATTTCCTCGAGGGCACCGCGCCCACGCCGGAACCCGAGATTCACTAGAGCTCATCTCAAAAATATGACGTGTCGTCGTTTACCCACATCCCCCACCCTTCTACCGAGGGGAGAAGGGGGCTTCTACCACAACCACCGGGAGAGGGAAGGGGTGAGGGAGAATTTCGAGATGAGTTCTAGCACCGTTTCAACCCAAGGAGATACTGAATGATTTTCGATCTGCGCATCTACACCATGCACCCCGGCAAGATGGCCGCCTGGCTCAAGCTCTACGAGGAGTTCGCATTTCCCACTCAGCAGAAATACCTCGGCAAACCCGTCGTGTTCACCACGACCGAGGCCGGCCCGCTCAACCAGGCCATCCATCTTTGGAAATTCGAAAGCCAGGGAGAGCGGGAACAAAAGCGGACCGCCATGATGGCCGACCCGGCCTTCCAGACGTACCTGAAGAAAAGCGCCGAGCTGGGCGCGCTGGCGTCGCAGGAAAACCGCATCCTGAAATCCACCTCGTTCTCGCCGCTGTAGCGAGCCCGCGTCAAGAAAGGAGCCGAGCATGACCGCCGGACTGCGCATCCTCAATATCTCCAGGCGCCCCGACCCGCGCCTCATCGCCGAGTTCGCGAAGATGGTGACGCCGCACCTCTCGGACAGCATGCAGCGCATGCAGGGCGGCGGTCCTCAACTGCGGCCCATGTACAAGGGCGGCACCCTGGCCGGCCCCGCATACACGGTGCGCGTGCCGCCGGGGGACAACCTGCTGGTGCACAAGGCGATCGACAGCGCCCGCCCGGGCGACGTGATCGTGGTGGACGCCGGCGGCATTTGCGAACAGGCGATCATCGGCGAGCAGATGTCCTCGATCGCGCAAGCGCGCGGCGTCGGCGGCATGGTGATCTGGGGCGCAATCCGCGATTCGGGCGAGCTTGCCCGCGGCAAATTCCCCGTGTTCGCCTGCGGCGTCTCCCACCGCGGGCCGTACAAGAACGGGCCGGGCGAGATCAATGTCCCCATCTCGATCGGCGGCATGGTGGTGAATCCGGGGGACATCATCGTCGGCGATCCCGATGGTCTGGTGGCGGTGCCGCTCGCCGACGCGAAGGACGTGCTGGCTTCCGCGCAAGCCATCCTCGCCAAGGAAACCAAAAACATGAAAGAGATCCGCGCCGGCACCGTGGACCGCAGTTGGGTGGACGCGACGCTGAAGGCCAAGGGCTACAAGCTGCGCTGACGGCAGAACCGATGGACATCCCGGTCAACACGTTCAAGCGCGCGATCAAGGCGGGCAAGCCGCAGATCGGCCTGTGGTGCAGCACCTGCAGCCCTTACGTGACGGAAGCCCTGGCGGGATCGGGCTTCGACTGGCTTCTGATCGATACCGAGCATTCGCCGAGCGACCTGCAGGAAGTCATGGGCCAGCTCCAGGCCTGTATGGGAAGCCCGTCGCATCCGATCGTGCGCCCGGCATGGAACGACATGGTGCTGATCAAGCGCTACCTGGATGCCGGCGCGCAGTCCCTGCTCATTCCCTACGTTCAGACCGAGGAGGAAGCAAAAAACGCGGTCGCCTACACGCGCTATCCGCCCGAGGGCGTGCGCGGGCTGGGCGGCACCACGCGCGCGACGCGCTTCGGCCGCGTGAAGGATTACTTCAGGAAGGCGTCCGACGAGATCTGCGTGCTGGTGCAGATCGAGACCCGCCTCGGCCTGGACAATCTGGAGAAGATCGCCTCGGTGGAGGGCATCGACGGCTTGTTCATCGGCCCGGCGGATCTTTCGGCCGGGCTCGGGCATCTCGGCAACCAGAACCATCCGCAAGCGCAGGCGGCGATCGACGGGGCAATCCGCCGCATTCGCGCCTGCGGCAAGGCGCCCGGCATTCTCTGGAACGACGACACGCTCTCGCGCCGCGCGCTCGACAACGGCGCGCTTTTTGTCGCGGTCGGATCGGATCTGCTGATGCTCGCGCGCGAAACCGAGAAGCTCGCGGCGAAGTTCAGGTCCTGATGGACCGGCCTAGTTGACCGGCGCCGCGGGCGCGACCAACGCGCTGTCCTGGCCGCTCTTTTCGAGCGCCCGGGCGACGAATCCCGAGGCCTTCATCTCTTCGATGAATTCGCGCAGGTAACGCACGCCGGCCTCGCGGCCCCTGGGCGTTCCCATCGCCTGGTTGATCACCATGAAGCGGCCATCGAGCAGGCGCAACCCGGGAACACGTTTGGCATCGGCCTCGAGTTGTTGCTTCACGCCGGCGGCGACCTCGAGCTTTTGCGCGATGAACATGTCCACCACCGCCGCGGAGGTGGGTGCATGGACGATTTTCGCGTGCTTCAGCTCGCGCGAAAGAAAAAGATCGTAGGCGCTTCTCGCTCCGACGGCCACGCGCACGCCCTCGAGATCGACCTCCGCGTTGGCGCGGATCGGCGAATCCTGCAGCACGAGGTAGGCGCCCTCGATGACGACATAGGGTGCCGTGTAGCTGATGTCCACCGCGCGCGCCGGGTCGATCGCGACGTAGCCCACATCCACGTCATTGGCCTTGAGCGCCTCGACCACGCTCCCGGCGGATTTGAAAGTCACGAACTGGATCGGCACGCCGAGGCGCCTGGCGAGCTCGCGGGTGAGATCGGCCGAAACGCCGCGCGGCTGACCGCTGGACGGATCCTGCTGGGCGAGGACCGGGTTGCCGAAGTTGATGGCGGCACGCAGCTTGCCCGTCGGCGCGAGGTCGGAACGTACCGCAGGCGAAAACGGCGGCTGGGTCGCACAGGACGCGAGCAGGGACAGGCTTGCTATCCCGAACACAATTTTCAGCATGGTTGAACTCCTTGCGAGGTGGGTAACAGGCGGCCGGTCCACACGCTGACTGAGCCGACGCCAGACATGTCTCGGAAGTTATCTCGCGGATGCATCGGCGCGGCAACAACATAGCCACCCGACGCCAGCGCCATTGCGAGATCACGGTGGTCTAAGGCGCCGCCGCCAGAACCATGTGAGATCACGACCAGCCCGAACTTGCCCTCCGCCGGCGCAGCGTCGCGGGCTACGCGCATAGTGTAAGGGCCAATCTCAAGAACGCCGGGCTGCACACCGGTTGGATACCAGACAGCGACAGGAAATCTCTCGCCTGTGACGGTGTCTTGAATCTCAATGCGGCGATAACCGACGTTCGAAGACGACGCGGCCTCGACGGCGAAACAAAAGCCCAGCAACACCAGGCTCAGGCGGTTTTTACGCATTCGTTTCCATTGCTGCGTGCGGCGGCAGTTTGATGAAGCCTACCGACGCCCAGGTTCAGCCGCGCGCTCGCAATGCGAGCGCGTCGGCTGGAACCGCTTGTTGGGCGGCGCTGCAACGCCAAATAACTGCGATGCGGATGACGCCTTTACCTTCCCCGAGATCGGAATGCCCACGCGCAGAGACCGCCCGCAACAACCATAGCGATCCATGAGGCCCAGACCGGTATTTCGAGGGTTCCGACGTGCACCGGCCATTGATACAGGGCTCGCACCGCCTGAAACACTGCAACCAAGCCGAAGAAAGCACCTGAAACGACGACATACTTATTTGACATTTTCGGTTCTCCTATCCATTTGGTGACGCCCAACGTTTGAGATGAGCGGCAGACACCGGCTTGCCGATGGCTGTCCGCTCGATGGAAGGTTAGGCCGCATGCTTCGTTTGCTTGCACTCATACTTGCTTGGGTAGTCCAGCAGACCGTAGGCGACGGTGGTGGCCAGTGGGACCGACGTAAACAAGACGACCACGATGCACTTTGCAAGGTAGATGCGGCCAACGATTTCACCGTTCTCTTGAGATAGCCGACGCAACAGTCGCCCGAGCGCTAACGTGGCATAGCAAGCGAGTATTGTCACGATCAAGAAGTGGGCTGCCAGCCCGTAGGCTAGATACCTTGCTGTCTTGACGAGGCAGTTAAAAAACTCGTTAGTTCCAAACGAGAAAGAGTAGGCAATCGCTTGAAGGACGATGAAGCCAATGATGGCGTTGGAGTACGTTTCAATTTGGGTAATGAGTTTATCATCCTTCATGGGAGTGCCTCCTTAACGTTTTACTTTCAGGGCGTGTGCAGGACTGATGGGGCCTAACGTCGCCCTTCAGTGGCGCGCCGCTTGCGGCGCGTCCGCTGGAAGGCGTGGTTCGGCATCGGCCCCCCTTTTGGGGGCCTCAGAGCCTATCCTGCAGGAACCTTAGCAGCCTCGGCGCGAGAAATCCCGAGAAGCTGTTCGCCTCCTCTATGGGATCGGCCGCCCAGAAATGCGGCGAACCCTGCACGATGACGGGCCGGACGAAGAACCCCGCATGCTTCAGCGCCAAGAGAAACGCATCCGACTGGGTCTTGCGGTCCACGATGTCGTCTTCGGTGCCCCAGGTGAGCAGGAACGAGGTCTGCCGGTTGTCGCGCGTCACGTAGGATAGCGGGGACGCCTCGAAGAAAATTCTCCGGTTCTCGACTAGGCTTGCCCCGAGAAACTTCTCGCTGATATTGTCGAAGGGCCGATGGAGCAGATCGTGTTCCCATTGTGCCGCCATGTTGTACACGCCATAGATACCGATGCAGACCTTCACCTTGGTGCTCACTGTGGCGTACGGGTCGTCCTTGTATACGCCCGCGAACTGCGGACCGTCCCCGGCCAGCGCGACCAGCGCCGCGAGATGCGCTCCGGCCGAATCGCCGATCAGACCGATGCGACCCGGGTCGACCTTGATCGCTTCGCCGCGGCTGCGAAGGAACTGCACAGCGGCGCGTACATCGTGCACCGCCTCCGGGTACATCTTCTTGCCGTCCCGAACCAGACGATAGTCAACCGAGAATAAAACGTACCCGCGCTGGGCCAGATAAGGCCCCCAATACCTGTAGACCCCCGCATTCCCCACCTGCCAACCGCCGCCGTGCGCGGCGACGAGCGCGGGATATTTTCCCGGGGCCTTCGGCGAATACAGGTCGCCGGTAAGCTTGGCGCCATCATGCTGGCCGTACGCCAGGCCCCGCTGCACGTCGTATTCCAGGGCCTGAGCCAGCGCATTCGGTGCCGCGGTCAGCGCCACGGAAACCGCAATCAAAAGGAAAAACGGCGTTTTTGCGTTCATGTCCCCTCCGTTGATGAGTTTCGCTCCCCTGCCGCCAACCATCCGCGGCAACAATATTACGCAGCCGAACGTGGCGCTCAGCCGCGCACACGCCGGAAGGCGTGTGCGTCCGCTGCAGCGCGTTGTTGGGCAGCCACTCAGCCTCGGTGGGGCTTGCGGGCCACAACGCGCTCGACGATCCCCCATTTCAAGCGTTGATGCCGCTCAATGTCGAGGCCTTCGGCCTCGACGTGCTCGAAGGGACGCCGGAGCAGGCTGTCCGAATGAGAGCGAATCCAGATTGGCTCGATCAGGCGCTGCATCGCATAGATTACACGGAGGTCGCTTCTGACATGATCGAGGAGAACCAGTTTTCCACCGGGACGGAGCACGCGTTTCATCTCCGAAACGGCCTTACGATCGTCGGGCACGCAGCACAGCGAAAGAGTGCAAACCACGGTGTGGAAGCGGCCTTCAGGAAAGGCGAGGGACTGGGCATCGCCGATCTGGAGATCGACAACGCGGCCCAGCTCTCGCGAACGTTGGCGCGCGATCTCGAGCATGGCCGGGCTTAGATCGATGCCCGTCAAGCGGACACTAGATGGATAGAAGGAGAGGTTTCGACCCGTACCGATAGCAATCTCAAGCGTATCGCCCTCGGCCAGCGAGCAGGCCCACTGTCGGTCGTCGGGAAAAAGAAGCTTCTCGAAGAAGCGCATCTTCTTGTCGTACCGGGGCGCCAAATCATCCCAATGTTTGCGAAGGTGCCCGATCTTGTCTTCCGGGTTTTCTCCATAAGCGCGAGAACGAAAGCTCATCGGATTTTCTCCTCCAGGGCAGCCGCCGAACGTTGGGTTGAGCGGCGCGCTTCAGCGCGTCCGCTGCAAGGCGCTGTTATGCCGCAACTACGGCTTTTCCGTGAATATGATTTCCGCTTGCGCCCTAAGAATGCCTTCCACACGCCTGGATAGCTCCTTTACTTTGATACTTGTATCGATGCGTTTGAACAGAC
>JBGPYQ010000104.1:0-10766 GCA_041493345.1 Gammaproteobacteria bacterium
CTCCAGCAACCGGACGATGTCCGCGATCCGCTGGGCCGACTGCATGCCGCTTGCCTCGATCAGCAATTGGCCGCGCTCGTGCATGTGAATCGCAAAGCTCAGGAGCTGCGCGGTCACGAGCCCGGCGAGCAGCACCAGCACCAGGCGGCTGAACAGGGAGCGCGGCAGCAGCTTCATGCCGCCTCGACCGCGGCCGCGAATACATAGCCCTGGCCGCGCACCGTCTTGATGATGGCGGGCTCCTTGGCCTCTTCGCCGAGGCGGCGGCGCAGGCGGCTCACCTGCACGTCGATAGCCCTGTCGAAAGGACTTGCATCGCGCGAGAGCATGAGGTCGACCAGCTGGTCGCGGGTCAAGACGCGGTTCGGATGGTCGAGGAAGATCCGGAGCAGCCTGAACTCCGTGCCGCTGAGCGCGATCACGACGCCTTCGGGCGAGGTCAGATTGCGCGTCAGGACGTCGAGCGTCCAGCCGGCGAAGCGGAACCACGAGACCTCTTCCTGCTTGAGATTCTCAGGCAGCGCTCGCGCGCGTCTCAACACGCTCTTGATGCGCGCGAGCAGCTCGCGCGGGCTGAACGGTTTGGGCAAATAGTCGTCCGCCCCCATCTCGAGGCCCACGATCCGGTCGGTCTCGTCTCCGCGCGCGGTGAGCATGATGATCGGCACGTTGGAATCGGTGCGCAGGTCGCGGCAGAGCTCGAGCCCGTCCTCCCCGGGCAGCATCAGATCCAGAACGACGAGATCCGGGCGCGCCGTGCTCATGGCCGTGCGCAACTCTCTGCCGTTGGCCGCAGTGGCGACGCGATAGCCTTGCTTCTGGAGATACTCGCGCAACAGGTCGCGGATTTCCGCGTCGTCGTCCACGATCAGAATGTGGTCCTGGCTGGTCATCGCGGAGTTATACCCGAGTCGACGATTGTCGCGCCGGAAAATCGTAACGCAGTGTAACAACTCCGGGAGTTGCGAAGCTGCGACAAGAAACGGCCGCTTCGTGACATCGCGGCGTTACAAGCGGCTGGTTTAATGGCCCCGTAAAGACTCTTTAACCACGAAAGGACACTGATCATGAAACGCTCGCACAAGTTTGCAGTTGGAATCCTCGCATCATTGGGGCTCGGCTTCGCCGTCGCCGCAGCTTACGCCCACCCGGGCGGCATGGGTGGCGGCATGGGGCCGGAAGGGATGGGAGGCATGCAGCACGGAATGGGCGGCGGCATGGGACCTGGCGCGATGGGTGGCGGAGCGGGCCCGATGGCGGGACTCATGACGCCCGAAGAGCGGACCGCGCTCCAGGAAAAAATGCGCAACGCCAAGACGCCCGAGGAACGCCAGAAGCTTGGCGAAGCCAATCGCGCGGAGATGCAGAAGCGCGCCCAGGAGCATGCCCATTAAATTGATTCGCACGTCATCACTCGCGGCGGTCTTCGTCCTGCTGGGCAGCACTGCCTGGCTGGCGCGGCCCGCCGCGGCGCAATCTCCCGCCACGCACCAGCACAGCTTCGGCGGCGCGGAACAATGGGCGCACGTTTTCGACGATCCGAAGCGCGACGCGTGGCAGAAACCTCATGAAGTCATCCAGGCGCTGGCCCTCAAGCCCGACGCCGTCGTCGCCGACATCGGTTCGGGCACCGGCTACTTCGCCGTGCGGTTCGCGAACATGGTCCCCAGAGGGCGCGTCTACGGGGTCGACATCGAACCCGACATGGTCAAGTACCTCGGCGAGCGCGCGAGACGCGACAAGCTCGACAACGTCGTTGCGATCGCCGGCGCGCCCGACGACCCGCGCCTTCCCGAGAAAGCCGATCTGATCCTCATGGTGGACGTCTTCCACCATATCGACGATCGCGAGCGCTATTTCAGGAAGCTGCGCGCTTCGCTCAAGCCGGGCGGCCGCATCGCGATCATCGATTTCCGCCTGAATTCTCCGGAAGGCCCACCCCAGGCTGCGCGCATTTCGCCGGACCGAGTAGTGGCCGAGCTCAAAGGCGCCGGCTACACCCTCGCCAAGGAGCACAGCTTCCTGCCGAACCAGTATTTCCTGGTTTTCCGGCTCTCCTGACGCATTGAAAGGAACCGATCATGAAACGCTCGAGCAAGATTGCAATTGGAGTGGCTGCCGCGCTGGGACTCGGCGCAGCCGTAACCGTTTTCGCCCACCCCGGCGGAATGGGGCCGGGAATGATGGGACCCGGAATGGGCGGCCCGATGGCGGGCCACATGCAGCATGGCGACGCATCGTTTGCCGACGACATGCGCCTGGTTCACGCCATGCTCTTCGATCACGAGAAGATCAAGCGCACCGTCACCAACCTGCCCGACGGCATTCGCACCGTCACCGAGTCAGACGATCCGGGGGTGGCGCGCGCCATCAAGGCTCACGTCGCGAGCATGGAAAAACGGTTGAGCGACGGAAAGATCTTCAATCTGTTCAGCTCGACGCTTCCCGTGCTTTTCGAGAACAAGGACAAGATCAAGACCGTGGTCGAAACGACGGACAGGGGCTCCATCGTCACGCAAACGTCCGGCGACGCGAAGGTGATCGCCGCGCTTCAGGCACACGCCGCGGAGGTCAGCGAGCTCGCGCGCGATGGCATGGCTGCCATGATGCGCAATATGCGGGCCAACATGATGGCCCGCGAAACAAGCCCGCGATAGACCAGGGAGCTGAGTTCAGGCTGCGATCATGCCGGTTTGCGCTCGTACCACGGCCGCGTCGCGTTGACGATGGCGACGACCGACAGCATCACCGGCACTTCGATCAGCACGCCGACCACCGTGGCGAGGGCGGCGCCGGAGTTGAATCCGAACAGGTTGATGGCCGCGGCCACCGCCAGCTCGAAGAAGTTCGACGCCCCGATCAGCGCGGACGGGCCGGCGACGCTGTGCTTTTCCCCGATGCTGCGGTTCAGCCAGTAGGCGAGCGCCGAGTTGAAGAACACCTGGATCAGGATCGGCACTGCGAGCATCGCGATGATGAGCGGCTGGGCCAGGATGGCCTCTCCCTGGAATGCGAAAAGCAGCACCAGCGTCAGGAGCAGCGCACCGATCGACCAGGGTCCGATTCTTGCCATTGCCGCTTCAAAGGCCGGCTGGCCGTTCCTGAGCAGCGCCTTGCGCCACAGCTGGGCCAGGATGACCGGGATGACGATGTAGAGCACCACCGAGGCGAGCAGCGTGGCCCAGGGCACCGTGATCGAAGCGATACCGAGCAGCAGGCCCACGATGGGCGCGAAGGCGAAGATCATGATGGTGTCGTTGAGCGCCACTTGCGTCAGCGTGAAATAGGGGTCGCCGTCGGTCAGCTTGCTCCATACGAACACCATGGCGGTGCACGGGGCCGCCGCAAGCAGGATCAAGCCGGCGATATAGCTGTCGTGCTGGCCGGCAGGCAGATACGAGGCAAAGACGTGGCGTATGAACAGCCAGCCGAGGAAAGCCATCGAAAAAGGCTTGACGGCCCAGTTCACGAAGAGCGTGACGCCGATTCCCCTCCAGTGCGATTTCACCTGGTGCAGCGCGCCGAAATCGATCTTGACGAGCATCGGGATGATCATCACCCAGATCAGCAGGCCGACCGGGATGTTGACCTGCGCGAGCTCCATCCGCCCGATCGCCTGGAACGCGCCGGGGAAGAATTGACCCAGGGCGATGCCGGTTACGATGCAAAGCGCCACCCATATGGTCAGATAGCGCTCGAAGATCCCCATCGGGTTGCCGGTGCCCGGCTTGGCTGCGGATTCGAGTTGCGCGCTCATCGCTTTCTTCGGTCCTATTGACGTGCGTCGATATTATCATTATTCTAGAAATATGGAAATGTTGCAGGTGATCGAAGCGCTCAGCGCGCTCGCGCAAGCCACTCGCCTCGCCGTCTACCGGCTGCTGGTCGAGAGCGGCGCCCAAGGATTGGCGGCTGGCGCGATCGGCGAAAAACTCGATCTTCCACCCGCGACGCTTTCCTTCCACCTTGCGCATCTGGCGCGCGCCGGCTTGGTCCGCGGCCGGCAGGATGGGCGCTTCGTCTTCTATTCGGCGGACTTCGAGAACATGAACCAGCTCGTGGGCTACCTCACCGAGAACTGCTGCGGGGGGGCCTCCTGCGCGCCGGCTCGGCGCCAACCCGCAGCGATGAAAGGAAAGAGCCATGAAGCGGCTCCACGTGCACGTCGCCGTGCATGACCTGCAAGCTTCCGCGTGAGGGCGGCGATGCGCCCGCTCAATGTTCTTTTCCTGTGCACCGGGAACTCGGCGCGATCGGTGCTCGCGGAAGCCTATCTCAATGCGAAGGGGCGCGGCCGCTTCGTCGCCCATAGCGCCGCGAGCCATCCCGCCGGGAAGATCAACCCCTTCGCCATCGAGCTGCTGCAAAGGAACCGGATCGATACGTCCGGCCTGCGCTCGAAAAGCTGGGACGAGTTCGCGGCGGGCGCGCCCAAGCTGGATTTCGTTTTCACCGTCTGCGACAGCGCGGCGGGAGAAACCTGTCCTCTCTGGCCGGGACAGCCGATTACGGCGCATTGGGGTGTGCCGGACCCCGCCGCCGTGCAGGGCACCGATGACGAAAAGCGAAGGGCGTTTCTTAACGCCTTTACCGTGCTCTCGACAAGGATCAACTACCTGCTCGCGCTGCCGATCGAACGGCTCGACCGGCTGACTCTGAAAGCGAAGCTCGACGACATCGGCAAGAGAACAACGAATTCCTTCCAGGCGGACAGCGCAGCTTAGCCAGCGCGTCCGAGGGTGCCAATGATGATCTCGTAGGCATCATTCTATTCTCCTCCGGCAGCAGCGGGTGTTTGACCGGGGGCGCGGTGCGCAACCCCCTTGTGACAATCGATGCAGACCTGTCCGCCGGCGAGCGCACTTTTGTGCATCCCGGCAACATAGGTCTTGTCCTTGTTTGCCATGGACTCCGGATGATGGCAATTCCGGCATTCCCGCGCGCCGTTGCCGCGCAACCGATTCCATTCACTCTCGGCCATGGCCTGGCGGTGCGCTTCATACTTTTCGCGCGTATTGATGACGCCGGTGAGATGGCTCCAGATTTCCTTTACGGACTTGGCGTTGCGCACCATCTTTGGCATGAACTCGCGCGGCACATGGCAATCCGAACAACCCGCAACGAATCCTGCGCGATTGTCATGGTGCACGGACTCCCGCCACTCCTTTGCGGCGTCGTTCGCATGGCAGCCGCTGCAAAATTCGTTGGTGCTGATCGCGTGCAGGGTGTAGTCGAATCCGACTAGGCCAACGACGCCGATCACGAGACCGGCCCCAAGCAGCGTGAACAGTGAATAACGGGTGCTCGGTACGAACAGGAATCCGCGCAGGCGCGACCACAGCCCCTTTCGCGCATCAGAAGTCGTTTGCGTTTCAGGCATGCGCCCTTCCTGCTTGGGGACGAACGGCGACATCCGCTCGCGGCGTTCGGATCGAATACCTTTAGTATTGCATTGTGCGCCTTCTTTGACCTGGATCAAATCCCGGCTAATTTGGTACTGGATCTTCGGATCTGGAAGCGCGGGATGGGCGCGGAGGAAGCCGGCGAGTTAAAGTGCAAGATGTCTCGGCTCGTGAACGCCGCACGAGCCGATTCCCGGAGATCCAGGCCGGCGACTTGTGGACGCGGGGTGACAGGATGACGGAGGAATCGCTTCTCGCCAGATCGAAGCCGGAGCTGTGGCTCGGGGCTTTCGCCGGTTTTTACCGGCCTGGCGTCGAAGAGGTTCGGCTGCTCGATCCGGTCTCGAAGTTTCTCTACTCCGCGCGCAGCGTCATCCTGGTCATCTCGGCGCAGGCCGCGATCATCGCGGGTCTCCTCGCCGCGAGCAACCGGGAGTTCGACTCCGTTCGCTTTCTCCTCGTGCTGGCGGGGCTGGTCGTCGCGCACATGATCAGCAATCTCAGCAACGATTACTTCGGCTACAGGCGCGGACACGACACCCCGGACTCTCCGCGCATGCGCTACACCGTGCATCCGCTCGCAAGCGGGGTGCTGGAGTCCCGGACTCTCGTGACCGGTTTGGCGATCCTTGCCGCGATAGGCAGCGCGATCACCGCCTACTTCGTCGTCGAGCGGGGATGGCTTGCCGTCATCTTCGCCGCGGCGGGCATCGCGCTCATGCTGCTCTACGACGCCGCGCCGATTCCCTTGAAGAGCATCGGCTTGGGCGAGCCCGCGGTGTTCCTCGTGTGGGGCCCGCTGATGGTCGGGGGCGGCTACGCCATGATCACGGGCCACGTGTCGAGCGCGGCCTTCTACGCGTCGATCCCGTACGGTCTGGGCGTGATGTCCATCCTCACGGGCAAGCACATCGACCAGATGGATTTCGACGCCGGGAAAGGCAACCGGACTCTGCCGGTGCTGCTCGGCGAGCGCTCCGCGCGCGCGCTGAATGTCGCGACGATCGTTCTCATCTATGCGATCACCGCCGTCCTGACCGCTCTCGGGCAGCTCACGCCGTTCGCCGCGATCATCGTCGTCGCGGCCCCGCGAGCTTTTCGCGCCGTATCGGTCCTGAGCCGGGCGCGCCCCGCAGCGCCGCCCGCCGGCTACGTCGGCTGGCCGCTCTGGTATCACCGCGTGTGCCTCGAGCACAACCGGCGCTTCGGCTGGCTGTACATCCTGGGACTCGCCGCCGGGGCCGTTTGGCCCGCGGTTCGCGTCTGACGACCCGGCGCCTGACGAGGACGCAGCATGACGGAAGCCCAAGTCTGGTCGCGGCGCGAAGTGTGGAGGCGCAAGCTCCTCTATCCGGGACACACTTTGCCTACTGCGGCGGCGCCCGTCCTCGTCTCCGTGGGTATGGCGGTCCACACCCAGGTGTTTGCCGCGCTGCCGGCTTTTTTGGCGTTTCTCGCAGGCTGGCTGATCCAGGTCGGCGGGATCCTCACCGACAACTACGAAAATCTCATCCAACAGCCGCAGGACCGCGAGCACCCGGAATTGGTTCAGGCTTTGAAGCTGGGCACGCTCACGCTCTCCAGCCTCAAAGCGGCGATCTCCGCTTGCTATCTGCTCGCCCTGCTCGCCGGGTCTTACCTGCTCTACCTGGCCGGCCCGTTCGTGCTCCTGATCGGACTTTCCAGCATCGCTGCGAGCTGGGTTTATTCGGCCGGCCCATGGCCCATCGGCAGGCACGGGTTCGCAGACCCGCTGTTCTTCGCGTTCTTTGGCATCGTCTCGGTCGCAGGCGGCTACTACGTTCAGGCGGCCTCGGCAGTCGGCGCCGTGACAAGCACTTGGATCGTGCCGGGCGCGTTCCCCGCAAGCGTTCTTGCGCTCGGCTTGCCGATCGGAGCTCTCGCGACGAATATTCTCATCATCGACGACATTCGCGACCGGGAGTTCGACGCGATCAAAGGCAAGCGCACCGTGGCCGTGCGCTTCGGCAAGGAGTGGAGCCGCGCCGAGTATGCCTTGCTGCTCTCCCTTTCATACCTCGCGCCTTTCTGGTTCTGGCTGGGCTTCGGTTTCAGCGCTTGGATCCTCTTGCCGCTCGCTACCGTTCCCCACGCGTGGACGACGGCGCGTGCTGTAATGACTCTGGACCAGTTCGAGGATCTGGTGCCGATCACCCCGAAAGCCGGGCGCCTCCTGCTCGCTTATGCCGTGCTCCTCGCGATCGGCGCCGCGGTTCCCTCAAGCTGATGCCGGAATTCTCGAGCAAGCTTTTCGAGGCCGTTCAGCTCGGACCGATTCGTCTCGCCAACAGAATGGTCATGGCGCCGATGAGCCGCAATCGCGCCGATGCCGCCGAAGCGGCGCACGCGCTGACCGCGAAGTATTACGAGCAGCGCTCGAGCGCCGGGCTCCTCGTCACCGAGGCCTCTCCGATCTCGCCGCAGGGCAGAAGCAACCGGAATGCGCCCGGAATCTGGAGCGAAGCCCAGGTCGCGGGCTGGCGCCTGGTCACTCGGGCCGTGCATGCGAAGGAGGGCAGGATTTTCCTTCAGCTGTGGCACGCCGGGCGAATCTCGCATCCATCGGTGCAGCCCGAAGGAGCGCTGCCCGTCGCGCCTTCGGCGGTGCGTCCGGCAGGGACTCTCCCGACGCCGAATGGACCTGCGCCTTTCGTGACGCCGCGCGCGCTCGGTTCCGGGGAGATTCCCGCCGTCGTCTCCCAGTTCGCCGAGGCGGCGCGCAAGGCGAGAGACGCGGGCTTCGACGGAGTCGAGGTGCACGCCGCGAACGGTTATCTCATAGACGAATTCCTGCGCGACGGCACGAATCGCCGCTCCGACGCATACGGCGGATCTCCGTCGAACCGCGCGCGCTTTCTGCTCGAGATCGTCGACGCCGTCGCTTCCGCGTGGGACGGCAGGCGCATCGGCGTGCGGCTCTCCCCGGTCAACGCCTACAACGACATCAAAGACAGCGATCCGCAGCAAACCTTCAACGAAGCTGCACGCGCGCTCGGCACACGCTCGCTCGCCTATCTTCACGCCGACGAGAGTGCCGACGAGACTGCGGGCGAGCCCTTCGATTGGCCCGCCTTCCGCAATGCTTACAGTGGCACGAATATCGCGAACGGCGGCTACGACCGACGGCGCGCGGTCTCCGCGGTCGAGAGCGGCCATGCAGATCTGGTATCGTTCGGCGTGCTTTATCTCGCCAACCCCGATCTGGTGGCTCGATTCCGCGCCGGAGCGCCCCTCAATTCTCCGGATCGCTCGACTTTCTACGGCGGCGGCGAGCGCGGCTACACGGACTACCCGATCCTGTCGCGGTAGAAGGCCCGCTCATGCCATGCTCGACCGGAGTCCCGGTCCGAAGCAGCAGGTTTGACGTAGATCAACAGACGCGAGGCGGTCGGCGATTACCTTTAAGGTACGATCAACGCGGAAGCTCGAGATCGAAACATGCCCTGGACGCCCAACCACTATCCGCCTTCCATGCTCCGGCTATCCCCGCCGGTCCGGGTGAAGGCGATAGCGATCGCCAACGCACTGCTCGAGGACGGCAATGACGAAGCCGAGGCCATACGCATCGCGATCGCGAGAGCCAAGCTGTGGGCGGAGGGCCGGAGCATGCGTCTGTTTGCCTCCGGCGCATCCTCAAGCAGCTTGCGGCCTGATTGAAACGGGATCATTCGATGGAATTCTCTCTCCAGATTGTCGTGCGACACCTCGCACACTCGGATGCGCTCGAGGCCCGCGTCCGCAAGGACGTTGCGAAGCTGCTGAGCTCCCACCCGCGAATGGTGAGCTGCAGGGTGACCGTCGAAGAATTGGGGAAGCATCGCCACCAGGGCCGGCAATTTCAAGTGCGCATCGATGCGCGCACGCCCGGCAAGGAAATCGTCTCAAGACGCGACCATCATGAAGACGTGTACGTTGCGCTGCGGGAGGCGTTCGACGCGATGAAGCGCCAGCTCAAGGACGCCGCCGGGCTGGCGCGCGGCGAGGTCAAGACTCGCCCGGCGCCGCGCCGGGCCGAAGCGACGCGCGAAAGGTGAGAAGATGAAACGCGAACGAGTCGGTTCCAGGGGTCAGCGCAGAGAGCAGCTGCTGGAGGGGTACGGCAAGGACAGCTACAAATCGAAGCTCAAACCGCCCGACCCGACGCGATGCCCCGACTGTGGGGCCGTCTTTCGCAACGGCCGATGGTCCTGGGAGGCCGCACCAAAGGAGGCGCACGAGCGGGTGTGCCCGGCATGCCAGCGCATTCGCGACCGATTTCCGGCGGGTTTCGTCGCCCTGAGCGGCGAGTTCTTCCGCGAGCACCGGGACGAGATCCTGCATCTGGTGAAGCACTGCGAGGAAACGGAGAAAGCCGCGCACCCGGTCCAACGTCTCATGGCGATCAAAGACACCGCCGAAGGCGTGCTCGTGACGACCACCGACGTCCACCTCGCCCGCAACATCGCGGAACGCATCCACGGCGCCTACAAAGGCAGTCTGGAACTCCATTACAGCAAGGAGGAGAATCTGCTCCGCGCGACCTGGAAGCGCTGAGACGGGATGTCACGGATCGCTCACGAAAAGCGTCGTTTCCTGCAACATTCGGCTTCTGATTTTTCCCCACCGAACCTCGAAGACGCGGCGCGGCTCGATCCCGGAGCGCTTTTCTCCGCGCTCGGGGCGTCGCCGGCGGGGCTGACGCGGCACGAAGCGGCTGCGCGTCTCGCGAGCTTCGGCCCGAATGCGGTCGCGCGCGAGCGTCGCCGGGGGCCGTTCGCGCGCCTGCTGCAACTCTTCCTGGGCCCTTTGTCGCTGCTTCTTCTCGGGCTCGCCGTCGTTGCGCGGCTGAGCGGAGAAGCGCGCGGCGCGGCGGTGATCGCCATCATGGTCGTGCTCTCGGTGCTGCTTTCCTGGTTTCAGGAAGTGCGTTCCAGTAAGGCGGCCGAGCGCCTGCGCGCGATGGTGCACACGACGGCGACGGTGCTGCGACGGGATCGCGGCAAGACCACGGCGGGAAGCCCGCCGGCGGCCGAAGGCCGCCTGCACGAGATCCCGATAGCCCACCTGGTTCCCGGGGACGTCGTGCATCTCGCGGCGGGCGATCTGGTTCCCGCCGACGTCCGCCTGCTCGAATCGAAGGACTTGTTCGTCGATCAATCCGCGCTCACCGGCGAATCGATGCCGGCGGAGAAACACGCCGCCGTGCCGCCGAGCGCCGCGTCGGCCCTCGAATTGCCCAACGTCGCCTTCCTGGGCACGCACGTGGTGAGCGGCACGGCGACCGCGCTCGTGATCGCGACGGGCGCGCACACCCGCTTCGGCTCGATCGCGGCGTCGATCGCGGCCGAGGGCCAGCCGACGAGC
>JBGPYQ010000137.1:0-8764 GCA_041493345.1 Gammaproteobacteria bacterium
AGATCGCCCATGGCGGCGTCGAGCCCGAGCTGCTCGCGGCAGTACTTGCCGTCCTTCCAAGCCGCGAGGCAGCCCAGCACCTGCGCGGCGAACGCCTCGTTGATCTCCCAGGCGTCGAGGTCGTTCGGCTTCAACCCCTGGCGCTCGAGGATGGGCGTGGACGCATGCACCGGCCCCAGTCCCATCTGCGCCGGATCGAGGCCCGCCCACTGCGAGTCGGCGATCCGCCCGACCGGCCTGAGATCGTGGCGCTTCACGGCCTCCTCGGTGGCGAGCACCAGCCACGCGGCGCCGTCGGTGATCTGCGAGCTGTTGCCCGCGGTGACGTTCCCGTATTTGCGGTCGAAGAAGGGCTTGAGCTTGGCAAGATTCCCGGGGGTGGAGTCCTTGCGCACGCCGTCGTCGTCCTTGTAGAGCTTTCCCGTGTCGTCGTACAGAGGCACGATCTCCGCCGCGAGGCCGTCGTGGGCGTCGTTGAAGCGGCCGCTCTCCTGCGCGTGGACGACGCGCGCGTGGCTGCGCGCCGAATATTCGTCCATTTGCCCGCGGTCGATTCCGAACCGGCAGGCGAGAATCTCCGCGGTCTGGCCCATGAGCAGCCCGACGTAGGGATCGGTGAGGCCCTTCATGATTCCTATTACGGGCGCGAGCAGCGATGCGAAGGGAAGCCGCGCGAACTGGGCCGCCTTCTGCACGGCGGTCTTCGCGGCGGCCATATTGGAGAACCAGAGGATCATCGCCTCGGCGTAGAGCAGCGGCGCGCGCGAGAGTGCGTCCACGCCGCCCGCCAGCACGAGGTTCGAGCGCCCAGAGAGCATGTTGGCGATGGCCGAATCTAGCGCCTGCATGCCGCTTGCGCAGTTGCGCATCACGGTCCAGCCCGGCACTTTGTGGCCGCAGCCCATGCGCAGCGCGGCGACGCGGCCGATGTTGACTTCGTCCACCGACGGCGCCGCGCAGCCGAGGATGACCTCGTCGAGCTCCTCCGGCGCGAACCGCTGGCGAACCAGCAGCGCCTTGCCCGCCGCGGTGGCGAGGTCGCTCGCCGCGAACGGGCCGGGCCGGTTGCGCGATTTCAGGAACGGCGTTCTCGCGCCGTCAATGATGTAGATCGGTTTGGTCATACTTACTCCAGCCCAAAAAGCATTCAACGCAAAGACGCCAAGCGCGCAAAGGGTTGCTTATCTTGCATCGCGTCATTGCGTCCTTGGCGTTGAGGCTCTTACGCCGCGGCGAGATGAGCGGCCGGGCGCGTCGCTTCCGAACGGCCGAAGTCCTGCGGGAAATCGTCGACCCGGATCACTTCGTCGCGCAACTGCGCCGCGCGCCCGAGTTGCGCCTGCTCCTCGAGGGTGATCACGCCCGCGGCAAGCGCGGCCTGCGCGAGCTGCTCGGGCGTACTGCCGCGGACCGCGCCCGATTTCTCCGCGCCGCGGATCCTGACCTCGATGGCCTCGGCCTGGGTCGCGGCGTGCAGCGCGGCCTCGAGGCAGCCGATCGGCTCGCTCTCGGCGACCGGAACATACATGCCCGCGGTGAGCCGGTCGCGCGTCGCCGACGGGGAGATGAGCAGCTGCGCCACCTCCTGGCCGAGCGCGTCGCCGGGGGGCGAAAAATGCCGGCCCAGCGGAAAGACTACCAGCCGCAGCATCCAGCCGATGAGCCGGCTCGGATAATTCGCAAACACCCCGTGCAGCGCTTCCGCGGCGCGCTCGAGCGCGTCCTGCATCGACCAGTGCAATAGCGGCAGGTCCGCCTGCTGCCGCCCGTCGTCTTCGTAGCGCTTCAGCGTCGCCGAGGCCAGGTAGAGCATGGAGAGCGCATCGCCGAGGCGGGCGGAGATCTTTTCCCGGCGCTTGAGCGACCCGCCCAGCACCAGCATGGTCACGTCCGACACGTACGCGAGGGCCGCGGAAATCCGCGTCAGGTGCCGGTAGTAGCGGCGCGTTTGCGGCGCGGCGCCGGCGGGCGCCGGGACGAAGAGCGAACCGGTGATCGCCATGAAGAAAGCGCGGGTCTCGTTCGCTAGGACGTGGCGGGCATGGCCGAAGAGCGCCCGGTCGAAGGCGGCGAGGTTTCCGTCGCGCGCCGCGTTCATCTCGCGCAGCACGAAAGGATGGCAGCGGATCGCGCCCTGGCCGAAGAGGATGAGGCTGCGCGTGAGGATGTTCGCGCCTTCGACAGTGATCGCGATCGGCAGCTGCTGGTAGGCGCGGCCCATGAAGTTGTTGGGACCGAGACAGATGCCCTTGCCCCCGAGTACATCCATCGCGGCGTTCACCACGAGGCGGCCGCGCTCGGTCAGATGGTATTTCACGATCGCGGAGACCACGGAGGGTTTCTCGCCGAGGTCCACTGCGCCCGCCGTCATCTTGCGCGCGGCGTCCATCATGTAGGTGTGGCCGCCGATGCAGGCAAGCGCCTCTTCGATGCCTTCGAACTTGCCGATCGCGGTCCTGAACTGGCTGCGCACTCGCGCGTAGGCGCCGGTCGCGCGCGCCGCGAGCTTGGCGCAGCCGCAGCCCGAGGAGGGCAGCGAGATCGAGCGTCCCGCGGCGAGGGACTCCATGAGCATTCTCCAGCCCTGGCCCGCCAGGTTCGGCCCGCCGATGATCCAGTCGAGCGGCATGAACACGTCCTTGCCCCAGTTCGGGCCGTTCTGGAACACGGCGTCAAGCGGCATGTGGCGCCGGCCGATATAGACCCCGGGCGTCGACGTCGGCACGAGCGCGCAGGTGATGCCGATGTCTTCGCGGTTTCCGAAACGGGTTCCCAGCAGGCGGTCCGGGTCGTGCAGGCGGAAGGCAAGCCCGAGCAGCGTCGAGATCGGCCCCAGCGTGATATAGCGCTTTTCCCAGGTCACGCGCATGCCGAGCACTTCGCGGCCCTCCCAAGTGCCCTTGCAGACGATACCGAAGTCGGGAATCGCCGCCGCGTCGGAGCCCGCGTGCGGGTTGGTCAGCCCGAAGCAGGGGATCTCCAGACCCTTCGCCAGCCGCGGCAGGTAATGATTCCTCTGCTCGTCCGTGCCGTAGTGGAGAAGGAGCTCGGCGGGTCCGAGCGAGTTGGGCACCATCACGGAAACGGCTGCCGCGCTGCAGCGAGAGGCGAGCTTCTGGATCACCTGCGAGTGCATGGTCGCGGAGAATCCCTTGCCGCCGTACTTTTTCGGGATGATCATTCCGAGGAAACCCTTGTCCTTGATGAACTGCCACGCGTGCGGCGACAGGTCCTGGTGGACCTGCGTGGTTTCCCAGTCGCTCACCATGGCGCAGAGCTGCTCGGTCTCGTTGTCGAGGAACGCCTGCTCCTCGGATGTGAGTTTTGGCTGCGGCAAGGCAAGCAGCTTGTTCCAGTCCGGATCGCCCGAGAAAAGATCGCCGTCCCACCAGACGGTGCCCGCGTCGATCGCTTCCTGCTCGGTCTGCGACATAGGCGGGAGCTGGCCGCGATACCACGCGAGCAGCGGCCTCGAAACCAGCGCGCGGCGCAAGGGGACGACGCCCAGCAGAACGCTCGCGGCGGCGAAAATCGCCGTGGCGGCCGTGAATTCGGCGCCGGCGAGCGCGCCGGATCCGCCTGCGATCGCAAGCAGGGCCGCGCCCGCGAGAAACCACAGCCAGCCCGGAGCGCGCAGGAAGGCCAGCACGAGAGACGCAGCGACGACGGCGATGATCCAGAAGCTCACGGACATGACGGTCTCCTCAAACGCGCGGCGCGCGATACTTGTGGCGCTCTTTTATTGTAGGCGCTACGCCTCCATGTAACAATGCTATCACGCAGGGAATTCACTCCATGGGACACGATCACCGCGGCCTGGTTCTGCCGGTTCCGCTGAAAGACTCCGCCGGCCCGAAGCGCCGCAGCGAGTGGCACGCATTCGGCATGCTGCTTCCCTATCTTTGGGAATTCCGCTTGCGCGTGGCGGTCGCGCTCGTGTTTTTGACCACCGCCAAACTCGCCAACGTCGGCGTGCCGCTCATCCTCAAGGAAGTGGTCGATTCGCTCGACGCCCAAACGGCCATCCTGGTGCTGCCGCTCGCGCTGCTCGCCGCCTACGGCATCCTGAGGTTTTCGACCACGATGTTCGCCGAGCTGCGCGACATCGTGTTCGTGCGCGTCACGCAGCGTGCCATCCGGCGCGTCGCGCTCACGGTCTTCCGCTACATCCACAGCCTTTCCCTGCGCTTTCATCTGGAGCGCCAGACCGGCGGGGTTTCGCGCGACATCGAGCGCGGCACGCGCGGCATCTCGACGCTGCTCTCGTACATGCTGTTCTCCATCATCCCGGTGGTCCTGGAATTCAGCCTGGTGGCGGCGATCCTGCTCGCGAAATTCGACTGGCGCTTCGCCGCGGTGACCTTCACCGCGGTCGCCGTCTATCTCACCTTTACCGTGTCGATCACCGAGTGGCGCATGGAGATCCGGCGCCAGGCGAACGAGCTCGATTCCAAGGCGAACACGCGCGCGATCGACAGCCTGCTCAACTACGAGACGGTGAAGTACTTCAACAACG
Source organism: Gammaproteobacteria bacterium (assembly GCA_041493345.1). Classification (GTDB taxonomy): domain Bacteria; phylum Pseudomonadota; class Gammaproteobacteria; order Burkholderiales; family SG8-39; genus VBDM01. The sequence continues at coordinate 4,517 of JBGPYQ010000137.1, forward strand.
AGGAATACGAGGCGCGGCGCTACGACGAGAACCTGCGCAAGTACGAGTCCGCCGCGGTGAAGAGCGAGGCTTCGCTCGGCGTTCTCAACATCGGCCAGAGCCTGATCATCGCGGTCGCGGTGACGCTGCTCATGATCCTCGCGGCGAAGGGCGTGGTGGCGAAAAACCTCACGCTGGGCGACCTCGTGCTGGTGAACGGCCTCCTGATCCAGCTCTACATCCCGCTCAACTTTCTCGGCATGGTGTACCGCGAGATCAAGCAGGCGCTCGCCGACATGGACCGCATGTTCCGGCTCCTCACCCAGGACCGCGAAGTCGAAGACCGGCCGCTCGCGCGGCCGCTTTCCGCGGGCGGCGCGACGATCCGTTTCGAGAGCGTGCACTTTTCCTACGATCCGAAGCGCCGGATCCTGCACGATGTGTCGTTCGAGGTGCCGGCGGGGAGCAAAGTCGCGGTGGTGGGCGCGAGCGGCTCGGGGAAATCGACGCTGGCGCGGCTGCTGTTCCGCTTCTACGACGTCAACGCCGGGCGCATCGCCATCAACGGCAGCGACATCCGCGATTTCACGCAGACCTCGCTGCGCTCGGCGATCGGCATCGTGCCGCAGGACACGGTGCTGTTCAACGACACCATCCTCTACAACATCCACTACGGCCGCCCGGAGGCATCGCCCGGGGAAGTGATCGAGGCGGCGAAGGCGGCGCACATTCACGAGTTCATCGAGAGCCTGCCGGAGAAGTACGAAGCCCGCGTCGGCGAGCGCGGCCTGAAGCTCTCGGGTGGGGAGAAGCAGCGCGTCGCCATCGCCCGCACGATCCTCAAGAACCCGGGTATCCTCATTTTCGACGAGGCCACCTCGGCGCTGGACTCGGAGACGGAGCAGGGCATACAGTCCGAGCTCGACCGCATCGCCAGGGGGCGCACCACGCTGGTCATTGCGCACCGGCTCTCGACGGTGATGGACGCCGACCAGATCCTGGTCTTGGAGCAGGGCCGCATTGTCGAGCGCGGTACGCACCGCGAGCTGCTCGAGCGGGAGGGCGCCTACGCGCAGATGTGGGCCTTGCAGCAGCAGGAGGAGGCGGAACAGGCGGTCGCCGTGTAATTTTTTTCCGGCGCCCCGGGGGTACCGCCGGGCGCCGGGGACAGGCGGGTAAGCGGCTCCTTCATGGCCGGACCTCCGGGCATGTGTTAAATGTCTTCCCTATCTCGTTATTATTGTTGCAAATTGGCTGACCCGCGCCTACACTCCCCGATCCAATAGGCAGGGAGGCTGATTTGCGTTACGCCCCGGTATTGCTCCTCGCGCTGGCGACGGTGTGCGCGCAAGCGCTCGCGGCCGCACCCCGCGTAGACGTGCGCGAGCCCGCGCTCCGCTCCCAGGCCGCCTTGGTGATCGACGAGCATTCCGGCCAGATCCTTCTGGGCAAGAACGCCCAGTGGCAGGTCCCGATCGCTTCTCTCACCAAGCTCATGACCGCAATGGTCGTGCTCGATGCCGATCTGGATGCGGACCAGATGGTGACGATTTCCCGCGCCGATGTCGACAGGAGAAAGGGTTCGCAATCCCGCCTGAGCGTGGGCTGGCAACTCACGCGCGACGACCTGCTGCGCCTCGCGCTCATGGCCTCGGAAAACCGAGCGGCCTCCGCGCTGGCGCACGCCCATCCGGGCGGGGTCGAAGCCTTCGTGCAGGCCATGAACCTCAAGGCGCAGCTGCTCGGCATGGCCGACACCCGCTTCGCCGATGCCACGGGACTGTCGAGCGCAAACGTCTCCACCGCAGATGACCTGTCAAAGCTTGCGCGGGCGGCCCACCGCTATCCCAAGATCGGCGAGTACTCGACCGCCACGACGCACAAGGTGAAAATCGGCAAGCGTACCGTCCAGTTCGGCAACACCAACCGGTTGATCCGGAGTTCCGCCTGGGACATCGGCCTGTCCAAGACCGGTTACATCAGCGAGGCCGGGCGCTGCCTGGTCATGCAGGTGACCCTCGCCGGGCGGGCGGTGATCATCGTGCTGCTCGACTCCTGGGGAAAATATTCCCGCGTCGCCGACGCGACCCGCATCCGCAAATGGCTCGAGCCGGTGTTGGTCCGGACCGGACTGCAGGTGTCCGCGACGCCGGGGCCGCAGCAGGGAATCAGCTCGACTCAAGCAGGGCCCGATCTACCGAGCTAGCGGCTTCGCAGTATCGGCATGGATCCCCAGCGCCCGCCCGGATCTGTCCAGGGCGTGCTGCGCTTCTGCGAGTTTCTGCCTTCCGGGAACAGCTTTCTTGAGGACGTGCTGGCGGGCCTGGCGCAACCGCAAAAGACCATCCCCCCGAAGTATTTCTACGACGAGCGCGGCTGCCGGCTGTTCGAGGCGATCTGCGAATTGCCCGAGTATTATCCGACGCGCACCGAGATCGCCATCATGCGCGGCAACCTCGCCGACATGGTGCAATTCGTCGGGCCCGGTGCGGAGCTGATCGAGTTCGGCAGCGGAGCCGGCATCAAGACGCGCATCCTGATCGAGGCGCTGCGGCCGCCGCTGTACGTGCCGATCGACATCGCCGGCGATACCCTGCGCGCCGCCTCGAACGAGCTCGCCACGCTGTTTCCCTCGCTCAACATCACCGGCCTATGCGCGGATTACTCGCGGCCGCTCGAGCTGCCGACTTTCGACGGAGCACCGATCCAAAGAATAGCGGCGTTCTTTCCCGGGTCGACGATAGGCAACTTCACTCCCGCGGCCGCGCTCGAATTCCTCAGGCGGACGCACAGACTGGTAGGGAAAGGCGGGGTGCTGCTGGTCGGCGTGGACCTGAAGAAGGACAAGAAGATTCTGGACGCCGCCTACGACGACGCGCAGGGCGTCACCGCGAAGTTCAACCTGAACCTGCTCGAGCGCATGAACCGGGAGCTGGGCGCCGACTTCCAGGTGAAGCGATTCCACCACAAGGCGTTCTACGATCCCGTGAAGGGCCGGATCGAGATGCATCTTGAAAGCCTTTACCCCCAGTTCGTGCACGTCGCGGGCCGGCGCTTCGATTTTGCCCCCGGCGAAACCATCCACACCGAGATCTCCTGCAAATACTCGATTGAGGAATTCCGGGAAATGGGCAGGAAAGCCGGCTTCTCGCCGGAGAAGCTCTGGACCGATTCCGGGCAGCTGTTCAGCGTGCACGGAATGGTCGCGGTGTGAGCGAATTCCGCCCCCCACAGGGCGCGAGTCACGGAGTTTTCGCGGAAACGGATAAATAATTGAATTTTCAGCGGGTAAGGATTAAAAGGTGTAGTGTTGTCTCAAATGGGGGCAACTTCTACGCCGCTGGGGGGTAGGGGTACGGACCGGCACATAAGCGGAAAAAAGAAAAGCAGGCCCGCGCCGGAAGCCGGAGGGTTTCGGCATGGTCCAGGCGCTGCACAGGCAGAGAACGCTTCTCGCGGCAACGGAAGGTGCGCCGCATGGGGTAGTACATGGTTGCATCCCCATCCGAGCTTCCACTTTCGCTTGCTGCTTTCGGGCAGTACCTCCGTCGTCAACCGCTGTAATCCTGTTTTTTCCTGCGTCGACATTCGGGTTTGACGCGCGCGGAGGATGGCGCACGCTGGTGCTGCGCAAAGGCAAGGTCACAGACTACGAGCTCAGTTCGCGCGCCAAGGACGGCCGCGTGACGCTCGTTTCCTGCAACGCCTCCACTTTTCGCGACTCCAGCGGCCGGCTCCAGGGCGTGTTCGCGGCGGCTGAGTCAATGATGATTCCTCTAGAGGAAACAACATGAAATCCATCCGATCTCCCCTCGTGAAAGCGCCAACAAGAGCGCCCACCGTTCGCGCGGAAGAGTTCATGCCGAAAACCGGTCATGGTGATGGCGCTGGCGAAAAGCAGGGTAGCGCGGGCGGCATCATGGAATCTGGGCGTCAAAAAACACTGCTCAAGACGGGTGCTTTGCAAGACGCCATTTTCAACAGCGCCAACTTCTCCAGCATCGCCACCGACGCGAAGGGCGTCATCCAGATCTTCAACGTCGGCGCCGAGCGCATGCTGGGCTACACCGCCGCCGAAGTGATGAACAAGATCACCCCGGCCGAAATTTCCGACCCGCAGGAAGTCATCGCGCGCGCCAAAGCGCTCAGCGTCGAACTCGGCACCCCGATCACGCCGGGCTTCGAGGCGCTGGTGTTCAAGGCCTCGCGCGGGATCGAGGACATCTACGAGCTGACCTACATCCGCAAGGACGGCAGCCGCTTCCCGGC
>JBGPYQ010000127.1:0-9245 GCA_041493345.1 Gammaproteobacteria bacterium
AGCTTGCCCGGATCCGCCTTCGCCCGCGCGATCAGCTCCGCAACGGAATTGATATTCGTCTTCGGATTGGCGGCGAGCAGCAGCGTTCCCCATGCGGCAAGGGATATGGGCGTGAAGTCGGTCAGCGGGTCATAGGGAACGTTGCGGTAGAGGTTTGCGGCGATCAGCATGGTGTTGGCCGTTACCATCACGGTGTACCCGTCCGGCGCCGCCCTGGCGACCGCCTCGGCGCCGATGTTCCCGCTCGCGCCCGGCTTGTTCTCGACCACGACCGGCTGGCCCAGGCGCTCGGAAAGTTTCGGCCCCACGGTGCGGGCGATCATGTCCATCCCCGTGCCCGGGGTGAACGGCACGATGAATTTGATCGGCTGCGAAGGCCAGGTCTGCGCCGACGCGGAACAGCTCAGGATCGCGGCACACAGCGCGAGCCCCTGGGTCAGCATTGTTGGCAGGACCGACATCTTCTTTACGGCCGTTTTCACGACGGGGGGCAGCATCGAACTCTCCTCGGGTAAACACTCATGGCCGTTTACGTTAGCATCATCCATTGAATTCCGCCTGCGTTCAGATAACGAGGAGTCGCCATGAAACCACAGCGGTTATTGAGGTTCGCAGCCATCGGATCGGCCTTATTTTTCTGCGCATCGGCGCAGGCGCAGGATGACGCGGTCCGGAATTTTCCGAACAAGCCGGTCCGCATCATCGTCGGCTACACCGCGGGCGGCGGCAACGATATCATCGTGCGCGTCCTCGCCCCGAAAATGTCCGAAGGCCTGGGCCAGCCCATGATCATCGAGAACAGGCCCGGTGCGCAGTCGATCATCGCCGCGGAACTGGTCGCCAAGTCCGCGCCGGACGGCTACACGATTCTCATGGGTCCGAGCGGCCCGATGACGATGAACCCGGCCACTTACTCGAAGCTTTCCTATTCGCCGCTGCGCGACTTCGTCCCGATCTCGATGATCGGGTCGTTTCCGCTCATCCTGGTGACGAACCCGTCGTATCCGGTGCAATCGGTCAAGGAACTGGTGGAGTTCGCCAAGGCGAATCCGGGCAAGGCCAACTACGCCTCCAGCGCGGCGCCGTTCCAGCTCGCCGCCGAATTGTTCAATCAAAGGACCGGCACCCGGTTCGCGCACATTCCGTACAAGGGCAGCGGAGAATCGGTGAACGCCGTGGCATCGGGCGAAGTGACGATCACGATTTCGGACCCGCCGCCCATTACAGGTCCGCTCAGGGGCGGCAGGTTGCGCGGTCTCGCCGTCACCTCCGCGAAGCGCCACCCGTCGTACCCCGATCTGCCGACTATGGCCGAGGCCGGAATTCCCGACCTGGAAATCACCATCTGGACCGGTTTTGTGGCGCCGGCCGGCACGCCCGCCGGAATCGTCAGAAAGCTTCAGGAAGAAGTCGCCCGCGTCGTCAAGCTCCCGGACATTCGCGAGAGGCTGGCCGCGATGGGCATCGATCCGCTGGGGAACACTTCGGAAGAATTCGGCCGCGTCATCGCGGCGGACATCGCCAAGTGGACGGCCGTCGCCAAGGCCGCCAATATCAAGTCCGATTAGCGCAAGACGGCGCCCCGGGTCACGCCCGGGCCGGCAATGCCGGAATTCATCCCCGCGCTTGCAGGGCGAAATCTCTCACGCCCGGGCCTGCAAGGCCCGGATGCGCTCCTCGAGCGGCGGGTGGCTGGAGAAGAGCGACGTCCATCCCGGCGCGCCGTTGATGCCCGATGCGACCATCGATTGCGGCAGTGCGCCCGGCTGCAAGCCGCCCAGGCGCCTGAGCGCACCGATCATCGGCTGCGGCGTGCCGAGCAGCCGCGCCGAGCCGGCGTCGGCGCGGAACTCGCGCCGGCGCGAGAACCACATGACGATCATCGAAGCGAGGATGCTGAACACGATCTGGCACGCGAAGACGGTAACGTAGTAGCCCATGCCGATTCCGCGCTCGGAGCGAAACACCACCCGGTCCACGGCATAGCCGACCACGCGCGCGAGGAACACGACGAAAGTATTGACCACGCCCTGGATGAGGGTGAGCGTGACCATGTCGCCGTTGGCGACGTGCGTGATCTCGTGGCCCAGCACCGCTTCGATTTCCTCCCTGTTCATGGATTGCAGCAGGCCGGTCGAGACCGCGACCAGCGCCGAATTCCTGAACGCGCCCGTGGCGAAGGCGTTGGGCTCGCCTTCGAAGACGGCGACTTCGGGCATGCCGATGCCGGCCTTTTCGGCAAGACGCCGCACGGTGGCCACCAGCCACTGCTCGTGCGCGCCCTCAGGCTGGTCGATCACGCGCGCGCCGGTGGACCATTTCGCCATGGGCTTGGAGATCAGCAGCGAGAAGATCGAGCCGGAGAAACCGACGATCAGCGAGAAGACGAGCAGCATCTGGACGTTGAGCCCGCTCTCCGTCAGGAACCGGTCGACTCCCAGCGCGCTCAGGACGACCGAGAGCACCAGAACTACGGCCAGGTTGGTGGCGAGGTAGAGGACGATGCGTTTCATGGATTTGCTCCCCGTACAATAAGAGTTCAGAGCAACATGGGGTCGAAATCCGGAAATTTCAAGCTCGTGGCGCGGTGTCCGGACGCGCGATTGTAGCCCAATGCCGGCGCCGGCCCATAAAAGCAAAAAGGCGGGAGAGGGCCCGCCTTTTTGGTGTTGCACGGCCCCGGGGGCCGCGAGCTGCTTAGCTCTTCGACTCGGTCTTGCTCTTGGTCGTGGTCTTGGTCTTGCTCGCGCTCTTGGCCTTGCCGTTCTTCTTGACCTTGGCGGCCTTCGCCTTGGCAGGCTGGGCCGGAGTCGCGGGAGTGGCCTTCTGTGCCGGCACCGCGGACTGCGCGGGTGTCGCCGGAGTGGTTTTCTGCGCTTGCGCGGCGACGTTGAGAGTCGTGCCGGCGAACGCTGCGGCGATGATGACTGCGATCAGGTTTTTCATGTTGTACCTCGTTAAGGTTTGAATGGATCTGTCCATTGCTGCGGACATGAACTCAATAACGTGGGTTCGATGCCGGGGTTGACCCCACGCTCGTAACAATTCATTTCGTCGCGCGCAGGCGGCAGCCCTCGTACAATTGGTAACAAATGAAGGCACTCAAACTCGGTTTCATCGGCGCCGGTCGCGCCGGCACGGGACTCGCGTCGGCATTCGCCCGCGCCGGCAAGGACGTCGTCGCCATCGCGAGCCGCAGCGCCGCTTCCGCGCGAGCGCTCGCGAAGCGCGTTCCGGGCGCGCGCGTGTGCGCACCGCAGGAAGTCGCGGATTCTGCGGACATCGTTTTTCTCACCGTGCCCGACGACGCGATCGAAGCCGTCGCCTCGAGTTTGAGTTGGCGCGCGGGTTCGGCCTGCGTGCACTGCAGCGGCGCCGCGGATCTCGACGTTCTGATAAAAGCCGTCGCCGACGGCGCGCTAGTCGGGGGCTTTCATCCGCTGCACATGTTCGGCGAGCGGGGAGATGTTTCCGGCACCCTGCGCGGCTGCTCGATCGCGCTCGCCGGTTCCGATGCGCTCGTGCGGAAGATGGAACGGCTGACGCGCGCGCTCGGCGCGAAACCGCTGCGCCTGCCCGAGGGCGGGCGGGCGCTTTATCACGCGGCGGCAAATTTTTCCGGGGCTTTTGTTATCGCGCTGATCCAGGAGACCATCGCGTTGTGGAAGAAACTCGGTATTTCAGAAGCCGATGCGCTCGCGGCGCTCCTGCCGCTATTGCGCGGCACCGTGGACAACGTCGAAAAGCTGGGGGCGGCGGGAGGCTTGGGGAGCGCCGTCGCGCGCGGCGATCTCGGCACCATACGCAGGCACCTCGACGCGCTCGCCAAAACCGGGCCCGATTCGCTCGAGCTCTACCACATCCTCAGTCTGCGTACCATTCCGCTCGCGCTCGCTAAGGGCACGCTGAAGCCGGAGGCGGCGAAGGAGATCACGGCGTTACTGCGGTCCCGCGGGGTTTCACCTCTTGAGAAATCAGACACTTGACCTTCTGCGCGCAATCTATCAAGGACTGAAATCCCAAGCAGCACTCAGACAGTCTTGATTTTGCGGGGCATTTCCGACAAGCGTAAACTGAGGCGCCGGATTAGATGGTTTTTCGGAAGATGATTGAACGTTAGGAGGCCGTAGAAAAGTCTGTCCGCTACGTTCTTATATGAATCATAAAAAAACCTACGGTTTCATTAGTGGCAATAAGCAGTACCGGAGTTTGAAGTTATTCCACATTCTCGGGGAGACAAAAATGAATAGACTCCTATGCGCGTTGACGATCGGCGCTTTAGTTGGAGGCTGTGCGACTTATTCCAAAATGCTCATCAACTCAAACGGGCAACTGGTTCGCTGCGGCCAGAGCGGTGCTGGCATTGTCGGGACAGCAGTTGCTAGTACCGCTCACGATAAGTGCGTGGATAGCTACAAATCGGCCGGATACATGGAGCTGGAGGAAGCTGGGGTAACCGGAATATCGCGCGTGGTAACCGAAGGCGGCGTGATACGAATCACCGCTATTGCCGACAATTCTCCCGCGTCCAACGCCGGAATTGCGATCGGCGACAACTTGATTTCGGTAAATGGCCAACCGGTTTCTGTCGCGGTCGAAGCTGTTCGCGCTCTATTCGGCAAGGCCAACACTCAGGTATCCGTCGTCGTCCGTAGGGGCCCCGCGGATAGGACGATTACGCTCACGCGGGCACCATATCCGTCCGTCTACGGCAAGCGCTGAGCTCCTTCGCATGCCGCGTTTAGAATTTGAACGCCGCGAGGCATTTCACGCCTCCTAACATGGTGCTCAACCGGACGCGCGGAAGGCGTCGCGCCTTGTGTCGCGCACGATCACCGCGCGCCGGTTAGCGCCGACGTTGAGCAGGTGAGCGAGAGCAGAATGAAACTTGCATGGCTTGCAAACGGAGTTTGAACCCATCAATCAGGTAGGTCCGCTGCGGAGCCAGTAATGACGACGGTAGGCCATATTCTGATGGGAACCGCAATCGGTGTTCTCTGCCTGCCCGAGCGAAAATCTTCGCGCTGGAAAGCAGCCTACTTTTTCGTATTCGCGCTGCTGGCGAATATCCCGGACTTGCCGTTCCCCAATTGGGGCCATGATCGTTACAACATTAGTCATAGTTTATTAGTCAATCTGCTCCTGAGCCTTGCAGTTGTGTTCTTGCTCTCATGGCGAAGAGACGTGCGCGGTCAACTCCGCGGGAAGATCCTGGTGGGTGGCGTAGCGGCTTGGCTGAGCCACCTGTTGCTCGATTCGTTGTATGGAAATCGCGTGGGGGTGGCGATTTTCTGGCCCTTTTCCGATGCTTACTTGAGTCTGCCGATTTCCTGGTTCCACGTGGTCAACCCTCGTGCGACGGCGGCGCTGTTTCAGGAATTTGCGGTTGAGTTCGCCTGCTATTTTCCCTTGGTGCTTCTGGCCGCCGGTCTGAGACGAATCGGGCGAGTACAGGTTGTGGCGCAGAAACCTGGCTGAAATGCACGCACACCACGTCTTCGTGACCGGAGCTACAGGCTACCTCGGTCGTCCACTCGTGACGGAGCTCCTGGCCCGCGGACACACGGTCCGGGGACTCGTTCGACCCGGCGCGGCCGGACGCCTGCCGACCGGCGCCGGTTCCGTGGTCGGGGACGCCCTCTCCGCATCCAGCTTCGCCGCCGCGGTGCCTCCGGCCGACACGATGATCCACCTGGTCGGCACGCCACGGCCGAACCCGGCAAAGGCGGCGCAGTTCCGTGCCGTCGACCTGGCTTCGATCGAGGCGACAGTCAGCGCGGCGCGCACAGGCGGGGTCCGGCACCTCGTCTACGTCAGCGTCGCGCACCCGGCCCCGATCATGCACGCCTACATCGCGGTTCGTCAGGCGGGCGAAGCGCTTGTTCGAGCCAGCGGAGTGCCGGCGACGATCCTGCGGCCCTGGTACGTGCTCGGGCCTGGCCATCGCTGGCCCTGCGTACTGTTGCCGCTCTACGCCGTATTAGGCTGGCTGCCGCAGACGCGCGAGGGGGCACAACGGCTCGGGCTCGTCACCCTTAAACAGATGCTAGAAGCACTGGTCCATGCCGTGGAGCATCCGGCGACGGGTGTGCGCGTGCTGGGAGTCCCGGAGATTCGCGCCGCGGTTCAAGCGCGATTCGTTGACGTCAGTGGAAATACCGTGGCCAACAAGGTACTCAATTCTCTCGAAAACCAGGCCGGAGACCATTGTGTCGATATCTTCGTGCGTGCCGACGGCACATTCGGTTTCGAGGAATGCCGCAGGGACCCTGAGGATGGAAGAGGATGGTTTCCGCTCCACCGTTATGCAAACCAGGTTTTCGATACCCAAGACGAGGCCCTTGCGCAGGCGAAGTCGAGGGTTGAATGGCTGGTTTGAGTTTGCTGATTCACCTCGAAACCGTTTTCGGCTGCGTCCCCGGCGCGGGCGCGCCGATCCCGCTCTGCAGGTACTCGAGCAGCTTCGCGAGCTGGCTGGAGGCCTGCCTGCGCACCGCTTCGACATCGCAGCCGCTCCAGTCGTAGAAGCCTTTGCCCGCGGCAAGTCCGCTTTCGCCGCGGCGGACCATGTTCTGCAGCATCGGATTGGGCACGCTATTGTGGAACAGGCGCGGCACGATGGAGCGCTGCGCGTCGGCGTGGATCTTGAGGCCGCTGATGTCCTTTTGCTGGATGAGGCCGTTCAGGCACATGCGCGGGGCGAGCAATCGCCGCGCAGCACGGTCGATATCGGCGGCCGAGGCGACGCCCGCCTCGATGAGGTAATAGGCCTCGTGCAGGATGGCGTGCTGCAGGCGGTTGACGAGGAAGCCGACGATGGGCTTGTACAGCACCACCGGCTCCTTTCCGGTCCGGCGCAGCGCGTCCGCCGTTCTGTCCACGTCCTCGCTTGATGTGGCGAGCCCCGCCATGACCTCGACCACGGGCGCGGTGTCGGCCGGCATGAAGTAGTGGACGCCGAGAAAGCGTTCCGGCCGTTTCAGCTTGCGCGCGAGCTCGACGAGATCGAGACCCGAGGTCCCGGTCGCGATGAGCGGCGCATCATCCGCTGCATGGGATGAATACGCGGCCTCGATCTCCGCGTACACCGATTGCTTGATGCGCACTTCCTCGGGCACGAACTCGATCACGAGGTCGGGCGCCTGCTTCGGCAGCTGCTCGACCGCCGTGGTTTTCGCCGGCAGCCCGGTGAGTTTTCCGGCACGACTGCTCTTCACCAGGGTCGTAAAACCGGCGTCGGCAAAGGTCTTCGCCACGCCGCGCCCCATGACGCCGTAGCCGTAGATCAGCACCGTTTCGATGGGTTTGCTCATGGTTTGCTCCGCTAGGCTTTGAGTGCGGCGATCTTCAGCTCACCCGCAAGTTTGTCGAGGCTCGCGCGCAAGGGATCCGGAATCGGGACGCCGAGCTTCGTGCGCTCCTCGAGCTTCGCCCGGCTCTGCTCGCCGGGCAACCAGATGCGCTCCACGCCCGGCATGCGCCGCGAGCCGCGCAGCTCGCGCACGATCCTGTCCACGCGGCGCTTGAATTCCGCGACCTTGCCGAACGCGGCGATCGAGATCGCGACGATGGCGTGCCCGGTATTGGTGGGAGTCGTGTCGTCGGCGTTGAAGTCTATGGTTTCGCTTCCCATCGCCGCGCCGTTGAGCGTGCCCGCGAGCAGGCCGAACACGAGCGCAAGCCCGTAGCCCTTGTAGCCGCCGATCGGCACCAGCAGGCCTTCACCGGCGCGCTTCGGATCGGTGAGCGGCTTGCCGTGGTGGTCGATCATCCATCCTTCGGGCAGGGTTCGCCCGAGCTGCACGGCCGTCTTTACCTTGCCGTAGGCGGCCACCGTGGTCGCCATGTCGAGCACCACCGGTGATTCCTCGAGCGCGGGCACGGCGACGGCGATGGGGTTGGTCGAGAGCAGCATGTCGATTCCGCCCCAGGGCGCCATGTGATTGGCGTTGCCCACCGCGAGGTACAGCCCGATCATGTCGTGCTCGAGCGGCATCGCCGCGTACAGCGACGCCGGCCCCGCGTGATTGCTGCGATTGACGCCGACCCAGGCGACGCCCGCGGTCTTCGCTTTTTCGATGGCTGTGCGCGCGGCGAAGCTCATCACCACGTGGCCCATGCCGTTGTCGCCGTCAACGAGCGCCATGCCCGCGGCTTCGCGCGCGACGCGGATATTGGGCAGTATGTTGACTCCGCCGCTCTGGATCCGCCGCACGTACTGCGGCAGGCGAAAGACGCCGTGGCCGTCGGCGCCGAGCAGGTCCGCGCGCACCATGAGCTCCGCGCAGGTAGCGGCGTCCCGAACGGGCAGGCCGACGGCGAGAAAGGCCTCCGCGATGAAACGCCGCAGCCGCTCGGCGGGCACGCGGGCCGCGGCTGATGCCGGCTCGGCGCTCATCCGGGCTCAGCCGACGTACACCGGCGCGGGCTGGCTGAAGTAGGCGTCCAGCAGGTGATAGACCAGCGCGAAGTTCTTCGAGCGGGTGCTGGTGTGGGCGATACCGGGCATGACGATGAACTGCTTATCCGGGTTGGGCAGTTTCGCGAAGAAATTGGCGAGATCCTGGAACGCGGCGATGCCGTCGTACTGGCCGCGCATGATGAGCGTGGGCACCGTGATTTTTAACGGGTCGAGCACCGGCAGGTTGGCCGACATGTCGAGGTAGGTTCCGGTCGGGACCTCGGTCTGGATCGCGAGCACTGCGTCGGCGAAGGCCTCGACGATCGTCTGGTCGCTGGTCTCGGGGTGATCGCGCGTGAAGATGCTTCGTATCATCGCGCGGTCGATCGGGCGGCGGTTGCTGGCGCGGTACTCGGCAAGGCGCTTCTTGCGGTTGGCGAGCGTCGGGCTGCCTTCGCCGGTCCACACCAGCGCGTCGAGCGCGAGCCGCTGCACGCGCTCGGGGTGCCGCTGCGCGAACAGGCCCGCGCGCAGCGCGCCGGACGAGGAACCGTAGAGCAAGAGCTTCTGCCCGCCCGTCTGCTTCATGATGGTTTCGGAGGCCGCAGCGACATCGTCGGCGCCGCAGGAAATGTCGGCGTTGACCGGCCGCGACTTGTCCGAGCGCCCGTAGCCCTCGCAATCCAGGCACCAGGTGTCGTAACCGTAGCGCGCGAAGGTGTCCATGGTCGAGGCGTCAGGCCGCCCCGGCAGCTGCAGGTCGAATACCGGCGTGGAGGGGACCGAGGAGCCGTGCACGAAAAGAATCGTGCCTTTATCGCCGCCGGCCGGAGTTTCGCGCAGC
>JBGPYQ010000244.1:0-4615 GCA_041493345.1 Gammaproteobacteria bacterium
AGCCGAGGGTGGGGTCGTTCTTCACGCGCGTGACCATGTCGCCCGAGGGGATGCGGAAGGTGCGCGCGGTGTAGGCCTTGCGCATGCTGTTCTCCATCGTGTGCGGCCCGGTGTTGTCGCCGCGCACTTGGACGAGGGTCTCGCCGTTGCGGCCGACCACGGTAACCGACACGGCGTAGCCGTTGGTCTTGCAGGTCGCAATCGCGGTCTGCGCGATGGTCAAGGCCATGGCCGCGGACAGGTCCTTGCGCTGGAGGAGTTGCGCGCTCGCCGGCGATGCCAGCGTATATGCGAAGAGGCTTGCAAGCGCAAGCGAACTGAAGCGGATTGTCGATGACATGAGTGTCTCTCCGGTGGCGGCCTTCGTTGCGGGCCGAGGAAGGGGATTGTACGGCAATCGGGACTGCGATCGCCAGCATCGCGATCGAGCAGCAGCTGGAATCGCACAAGGCTTGAGGTCCGCATGTGCGGCGGTAATATTTCCAGCAGTCGAGGCGCAGAGCGGGAACGATCGCTCCGACGCCTTGACGGAGAAATCCTCAGACGGGTCTTCGCCCGCTGATCACTCTCAGCAGGATGACCACGATCGCGATTACCAGCAGCACGTGGATGAAACCGCCGACGGTGTAGGAGGAAACAATGCCCAGCAGCCAAAGCACCAATAGGACAACCGCAATGGTATACAGCATGTTGATTTTGCCTTTATCGAGTGCGCATCAAGCGCGCACGTTGTGAGGCGGCAGGAGCGGCTATTTTGTGGCGCTCTTCGCCGTGTCGCGGATCTTCTCGCCGGTCTTCTCGAGCACCTGTCCGGTTTTCTCGACTGCCTTGTCCACTTGCTTGCCGGCGCGTTCCGCCGGGCCTTCCTTCTGACAGCCGGATAGCACTATCGTCAGGGCGGACACGAGCACTGCTGCGGTGACACTCTTGCCGAAGTTCATCATCTGGATTGCCTTTTTTATAGTGGGATCCCGAAAGGTATCGGTGTGCAGCTGATTCATTGCGGCCGCGGATCCCCGCGTACGGCACCGATATTTTGGCGCCGGACGTCGTAACGGCAAGTCTCCCCTTCCGTTGCAGGACGCACTGTTCGTTGGCACACTTAACCCAGAGCTATTTCGATCGCGAAGACCGGCGCACCGCCGATCACCTCGTCGCAGCCGCTGTGCGTTGCTGATGATTGCGGCGGAAATCCGAACCGTCCTGTCTTATACTGTGCGCGCCGCCACACTGTGATGGCGCGCATTCACGTTCCGGGGGAGCAATATGATCAGAGCCATTCGACTGGCGCTCGCCGGCGCGATTCTCGCCGCATCGTGCGCGGCAGCCACGGCGCAGACCGTGCGCATGCGCGGGACGATCGAGAAGGCCGACGGCAACGTGCTTTCGCTGAAATCCAGCGACGGTGCCGAGGTCAAGCTGACGCTCACGGAGAATGCGATGATCATCGCCGTGGTGAAGGCCTCGATGGCGGAAATCAAGGAAGGTACCTTCCTCGGCAGCGCGGCGATGCCGCAGCCGGACGGCAGCCAGAAGGCCCTGGAGGTGAAAATCTTCCCCGAACAGATGCGCGGCACCGGCGAGGGTCACCGGCCGCATGCGCCCGTGCCCAACAGCACCATGACCAATGGCGCGGCCTCCGGCGCGACGGTCGCCGGCGTCGATGGCTCGACGATCATGCTCAAATACAAGGACGGCGAGAAGAAGATCATCGTTCCGCCAAACGTGCCGATCGTCCGTTACGAGATCGGCAGCAAGGGCGATCTCAAGGCGGGCGCGCGGTTCACCGTGCTCGCAGCAACCAGGAAGCCGGACGGCACGCTGGAGGCAAACCGCATCAACGTCGGCCGCGATGGCGTCGTGCCGCAATAGTGGGGGCTGCCTTGCTCGCTCAAAGCGCGCGCTAGATGTTTCGCAACGTGGCTTGAGAAGGCGAGCCGCAGGATCTGCCCCCCGAAGCTGCCGTACGGGCAGCAGCTCAATTCGACCCAGCAGTTCATGCGCGAGCTGAACCGGCTCGACGTCACCAGCGTGTTCGACGCCCGATGGACCCAGAGAAGATCGAGGTGCGCATGTTGCGCCGGTCTCGGAGTTGGGAGTAGTCTCGCGGTATGAACAAGCCAGTCATTTCCCGCAGCCCCGAAGTGATGGGGGGCACCCCGGTCTTTTCCGGCACCCGGGTGCCGGTCCAGACGCTCCTCGACTACCTGGAATCCGGAGAGTCCATCGACGACTTTCTGGCCGGCTTTCCCTCCGTCAGTCGAGAGCAGGTCATCGAGTTCCTCGAGCAAGCAAAGGACCGTCTGGTCGCCACTGCCTCGTGAAGGTATTTGTCGACGAGTGTGTTGATTGGCGGCTCGCGCGCAACCAGGGGAAGGAGGACTACCTGTGAGGACCTCCGCTACGCCGCCTTCGGCACTGGCGGCAGCCCGGCGAGCGCCTGGGCGAGCGCCTTCTCGTCGTAATCCCGGTCTTCAAGCTTCCCGGCGAAATAGTCGGTGTAGGCCTGCATGTCGAAATGGCCGTGCCCGGAGAGATTGAAAAGGATGGTGCGGCCGCGGCCTTCGCTGCGGCATTTGAGCGCCTCGTCCACGGCGCAGCGTATGGCGTGGCTCGACTCGGGCGCCGGGACGATCCCCTCGGCGCGCGCGAATTGCACTGCGGCGTCGAAGCACGTCGTCTGGTGGTAGGCGACTGCCTCGATCAGACCCAGTTCCTTGAGGTGCGAAACGAGCGGCGACATGCCGTGGTAGCGCAAGCCGCCGGCGTGGAAACCGGGCGGCGTGAAGGTCGAGCCGAGCGTGTACATCTTGATGAGCGGCGTGAGGTGGGCGGTGTCGCCGAAATCGAAGGCGTACTTGCCGCGCGTGAGCGAGGGGCAGGCGGTGGGTTCCACCGCGATCACGCGGCGCTTCCTGCCACCGCGCAGTTGCGCGCCGAGGAACGGGAAGGCGAGTCCGGCGAAGTTGGAGCCGCCCCCGGCGCAGGCGATGACGATGTCGGGGTCGTCGCCCGCCATCTCCATCTGCGCCATCGCCTCGATGCCGATTACCGTCTGGTGCATGAGGACATGATTGAGCACCGAACCCAGGGAATACTTCGTGTCGTCGTGGGTCGCCGCGACTTCGACCGCCTCGGAGATCGCGATGCCCAGGCTGCCGGGATGCTTCGGGTCCTGCGCGAGGATCGCGCGCCCGGACTGCGTCTCGCTCGAGGGCGAGGCGACGCACTTCGCGCCATAGGTCTCCATCAGCGCGCGGCGATAGGGTTTCTGGTCGTAGGACACCCGCACCATGAAGACCTTGATGTCGATGCCGAAGAGGGCGCCGGCGAAGGCAAGCGACGAGCCCCACTGGCCGGCGCCGGTCTCGGTCGCGATCTTCTTGATGCCCGCCTGGGCGTTGTAGAACGCCTGCGGCACGGCGGTATTGGGCTTGTGGCTGCCCGAGGGCGAGACGCCTTCATATTTGTAGTAAATCTTCGCCGGTGTCTGCAGCACCTTTTCCAGCCGCCGCGCGCGATAGAGCGGCGATGGCCGCCACTGCCGGTACACCTCGCGCACGGGCTCGGGAATGTCGACTTCCCGTTCGGTACTGACCTCCTGCATGATGAGCGCCATCGGAAAGAGCGGCGCGAGGTCGTCGGGCCCGATCGGCTGCAGCGTTCCGGGATGCAGCACCGGCGGCGGCGGCGAGGGCAGGTCCGCAACGATGTTGTACCAGCGCTTCGGGATGCGGGTTTCGTCG
Source organism: Gammaproteobacteria bacterium (assembly GCA_041493345.1). Classification (GTDB taxonomy): domain Bacteria; phylum Pseudomonadota; class Gammaproteobacteria; order Burkholderiales; family SG8-39; genus VBDM01. Next base: position 3,747 of record JBGPYQ010000244.1, read on the forward strand.
AGGACGTACTTCACCGTGTCGGTCATGCCAGCCTCCCTCGTTATACACGCGGGTATTTTGCGCGCGGGATCGCCGGATTTGCAACACAAGTTGCATCACACGGCCAGTATCCGGTCCTGTACTACAAGCTCGGGCTCAGGTGGGACGCCCGACCCGCCGGGCGGCGAAATCCGATAGCGGTCAAAAAGCGCGGCGAGCGCACCTATTCTCTGTCGGAAGTAGAGAAGCGGCTTGGGCTATAAGGCGCGCTTTTCGAAATCCGCGCTGAGGCTTTGCGCAAGCTCGATCGGCAGGTCCTCGTCGACAATGACCGCGTGATCGAAGCGCTCGAAGTCGGCGACCGCAAGGAAGTGTATCGCCGCTGAGGTGACGCGACTCACAGGTTGACCGAGCGCTGCCGCGAGCTCGGCCCGTCTTTGATACCCGGTATCTGCCGAACGGCCGCTTGGGCTTGCGCGAGCAAGCTTGGCGGAGTAAGTTCATTTCCCGCGGACCCAATAGCACGAAAATCATCACGGGAGGACTATCATGAAAACCGCATCGATCATCGCCGCGGCGAGTGCATTGCTGCTCTCAGGCATGGCTAACGCCGCAGAAATCAAAGTGGTATCCACGCAGGCCACCCAGGAGGCCTATCTTGAACTGGTGGCGCAATTCGAGAAGACGTCAGGGCACAAGGTCACGACGGTTTTCACGGGAACGCTCAACGTCCAGAAGCGTCTCGCGGACGGCGAGCCCTACGACCTCATCATCATGGCGGGCCCGGCGATCGACGATCAGATCAAGCTGGGCAAGGCCGTCGCCGGCAGCCGCGTCGATTTCGCAAAATCCGGCACCGGGCTCGCGGTGCGCAAGGGCGCGGCGAAGCC
>JBGPYQ010000057.1:0-16321 GCA_041493345.1 Gammaproteobacteria bacterium
ACCGCGCTGGTCTGGTACGCGACCGCCATCGTGTCGCCGACCACGTCCAGCGAATTGGAGCGCACCTTCGCGTGCGGCAGCTCGGTCTGCACCACGACGCGGGGATTTTTCGGATTGGTGACGTCCACCGCGGTGAAGTTCTTCGGCGCGGATTCGTGGGCGAGCCACAGGATGCGACGCTTGTCGCGCGTGAGTTGCATCCCCATGCCTTCGCCGATGCCGCCGAATCCTTGCAGCTCGTGATGCGAAAGAAGTTTCATGTTCAGCGCGAGCGTCTGGTCGGCGCGGGGTTTCATTCCGGGAAGCGGTTGAGCCATTTAAGATCCTGGTTCGAGGTGGAAGCAAAGGCGTAATGGTAACGCCTGGGCGGTCATCGGGGGAATCCAGTCTTGGTCGGCGAACGCGTGTACATCCGCGACTACGCGGGTCGAAAGATCGAATCGGCGCGCCCGATGCTTCGCGCGCGAGTTCTCGGATTCGTGCATCCCCGAACGGGCCAACGCGTGTCGTTCGAGCGCGAAGCACCCGACGATTTCCGGGCGATTATCGAATCGCTTCTCCTGACGCGCGGTTGACGTACCCGACCGATACCGATCTCGTCCTTAACGAACTTCGACCCCGCGGTGTTGACGCGCCCGCCCTGATCGCGCTCGATCGTGCGCCATCGACGCCGTTCGATGACACCGGGGCGAGCTTCGCCGCGTTGCTCGCATCATGTCAGGATGCGGCGGGCCAAGTTCGGGAGCGGTGGGGAGGACGCCCAAAGGCGGCGTGTATCGCCCGCGTCACGTTCCAGATGGGCGTGGCCCATATGTCCCACGAACACCTTCTGCGCGCGACCGAACTGCTAGGGACCAAGGTCAAGCCGGCGTTGCGCAAGGCGTAGTCCCCGGGGTCTGCAGTCGTAGAGTCCGTTTGCGGAGGGTGTTGCTTGGGGAGCCACTCGGTTCGCATTGTGACTTGACATCAAGTATCTTTATGTTAAGATATATGCAGAATGAAAAGCGCCGCGACAAGAAAGAAGGCCGCCGACGTTTCGGGCACGCATCTGTGGCTCGTAATGATGAAGGCGCACCGGGCGCTTGAGCGCCTAGCGATCCAGAGCATCGAGTCGTCCGAGGTGGGCCTCTCTGATTTCGCGGTCATGGAGATGCTTCTTCACAAGGGACCGCAGCCGGTCAATGAGATTGGCCGGCGCATCGAGCTCACCAGTGGGGCGATCACCACCGCGGTAGATCGACTCGAGTCGCGCGACCTGGTCACGCGCGAGGCCCACCCGAGCGATCGCAGAGCCCGCATCGTTCGGCTAACGGCGCGGGGAAAAGAACAGGCGGCCAAGGTATTCGCCGTTCACAAGGCGGCCATGGATTTAGCAGCGAGTGGGCTCTCGAAGACCGAGCGCGCCACGCTCATTCAGCTGCTCAAGAAGCTCGGCATTGCCGCCGGCGCTTCGACAGCACCGCAACCGTTGGGGGGGAGGCCGAGATTCGTCGCATCGGCCAGAGGCTTCGCGCCGATGGAACGCTGAGACGCTGATCCCTGCTTAAAGGTTTGCCCACTGTCACGAAAGGAGACTCCATGCTCAAGGTCGGAATCATCACAGGGAGCACGCGCCCAAACCGAAAATCACCCGACGTCGCGAAGTGGGTGTTGGAGATCGCGAGGAAGCGCGGCGACGCCGAGTACGAGCTCGTCGACATCAAGGACTTCGAGCTCCCGCTGCTCGACGAACCGATACCGCCCGCGATGGGCAAGTATCAACAGCCGCACACGAAGCGGTGGGCCGCGAAGATCGCGTCGCTGGACGCATTCGTCTTCGTCTCGCCGGAGTACAACCACGGCATTCCGGCGGCGTTGAAGAATGCGATCGACTTCCTCTTCGCGGAATGGAATCACAAAGCCGCGGGGTTCGTGAGCTACGGAGGTGCGGGCGGCGCGAGAGCTGTCGAGCAGCTGCGGCTCGTCCTGGCCGAGGTGCACGTCGCGACAGTACGTGCGCAAGTGTTGCTCTCGATGATGACCGACTTCGAAAACTTCACGACGTTCAAGCCCGCGTCCCATCACGAGAAGGCAGTAGGAACCGTGCTGGATCAGGCGGTCGCCTGGGGCGGAGCGCTGAAGCAGCTGCGCTGAGGGAGAAAAACATGAAAGTAGGCAAGGCTGGAGCCAAGAGGATTCGTGTCGGCATCATCGGCGCCAATCCGGATCGTGGATGGGCGGCGCAGGCGCACATTCCTGCTTTGAAGTCGCTCTCGGATGACTTCGAGATCACGGCGCTGTCCACCAGTCGACGCGAATCTGCCGACGCCGCCAGCAAGCTCTTTGGTGTGCCTCTCGCGTTCGACAATCACCAAGACATCGTGAACAGCGGCGCCGTAGACGTCATCGCCGTCACCGTGAAAGTGCCGCATCACCTCGAGCTGGCGACTGCAGCGCTCAACGCGGGCAAGGCTGTGTACTGCGAATGGCCGCTCGGCAATGGCTTGAAAGAGGCGGAGACCTTGGCCGCACTGGCGAAGAAGAAGGGCGTCCTCGCCGTGGCGGGACTGCAGGCCCGCTCCGCGCCGGCGGTGGCGTACGTGCGTGACCTCATCAAGCAAGGCTACGTCGGTGAAGTGCTCTCCACCACGTTGATCGGTTCGGGAATGGGCTGGGGACCGACGGTGGAGCCATTCAATGCCTACCTCAACGACAAAAAAAACGGCGCGACGATGCTCTCGATCCCGCTGGGCCACGCGGCGGACGCGCTCTGTCACTGCCTCGGCCAGGTGCGACAGCTCTCGGCCACCATGACCGTGCGCCGAAAGTCCTTCACCATTGCGGAGACCGGCGAAAAAAAGCCCATGACGGCGGATGATCAGGCGTGCGTCAGCGGACTGCTCGAGGGCGGGGCCGCGTTCTCGATCCATTATCGCGGCGGGGTTTCGCGCGGCACCAACCTGCTCTGGGAGATCAACGGCACCGAGGGCGATCTGCAGCTCACCGCCGCCGGCGGCCACGCCCAGATCTTCGAGATGACCGTACACGGCGGCAAGGGCGCGCAGTCCTCGCTCGAGGTCTTACCCGTGCCAGAGCAGTATCGGTGGTCGCCGGCGCAGGGCCTGGGCCCTTCCACAAACGTCGCCCAAGCGTACGCGCGTTTCGCTCGCGACTATCGCGAGGGAACGCATCTCTGCCCCACGTTCGACGACGCGGTCACCCGCCATCGCATGCTGGACGCGATCGAGACGGCCGCGGCAACCGGTCAGCGTCAAACGATCGGTTGATCCGGCAAAGGAGGAGGCGTCAATGTCAGGTGCTTTCAAGAGCGGTGTGATGGGCGGTCTCATGGGATTGATCATGAGCGCACTGTCCAACTACTACCTGCTACCGATGCCTTCGACGCTGGCGGGCATCGCAATTGGGAACGGGATCAGAGGTCTCATCAGCGGCTTCATGGGTGGGTTCATGGGAGTCCTCATCGACTCGTGGCAGCGACGCAGGAGCGTGGGGTCGTCATCACGGTGAACACGTACTGCCGGTGCGGCACCGGCGCAAGAACGTTCTAATTTACCACTTTACCACTAGACTCGCTCCGATCGCCCCTGCAGCGGGGTGCGCAGGGGGAGCGAAATTAACATAAGACAGATTGTGCGCCCTCCGGGACAGGTTCAAGCACCGGATTGCAGTGCGCCGGCGGGTCCTTCAGACTTCGCGGCCCGATTGATTCGCCTATCCCTTTAATCAAGCCAAGGCGGCTTAGCAGTCAACACCCAAAACAGAGGCGCAGAGGACACAGAGTTCACAGAGGAATACGCGGCAAATACATGTAAATGATCCGAGGATGCATACCGCGTGCCTTGTAGTTCTCTGCGTTCTCTAGCTTTTCTCCGCGCCTCTGCGTTGGGTTGAGGCTCAGAGTTTGCGGTTCTTGGCGTTCCAGTGTTGCTCGAGGTTGGAAATCAACGCGGGGCTGAAGTGGCAATAGGCCTGCTCGAGTGCGTACACGGCGAAATAGTTGCGGAACAGGTCGAGCGGTTCCTGGGCGACGCGGAAGGCGCGCCGGTTCGACGCGGCGCTGACCACGCCGGAACCGGTGAGATTTTCGACCACGCGCTCGATCGCGCCGTCCATCTCCGCGGGCGCGACCACTTCGTCGCAGATCAGCCGCCCCTCCGGGCTGTCGCAGTCGAACCGGCGCTGGTACATGATCGCCTGCCGCGCGATGCGGTCGCCGGTGAAGCGCGGCAACCGCAGGTTCGCCGCGCCGGGGATGATTCCCTCCTTGCGTGCCGGCAGGCTCATGAACGCGTCCCGCGCGGCCAACACATAGTCCATGGTCAGCAGGTATTGGCAATGCCCGCCGATCGCGAATCCTTCGACCACCGCGATCCAGGGCATCTCGATGGTCTGACCGTTGATGTCGTCCGGCATCATTTCGGGACGTGCCAGGCCGCGATAGAGCTTGTTCACGATTCCCAGATCGCGTTGCAGATACCAGATGAAAGGCACTTTGCCGTAGTAAAGGTGCGTCAGGTTGATGCCGCTGCCGAGCACGCGCCTTCCCTGGTACTTGCCGCCCTGCACGTAATCGCCGCGCAGCACGCCGATCTGCGTGTGCGGATCGAGAATCGCCAGATCGACGGCGATCTCGGCGGCGTCGAGTGTGGTGGCGTCTTCGGCGTTCAGGTGTCGAGGATTCTTCTCGATCACGTGGGAGGCCCGGCCCTTGCGGAAGATTTCGGCCGCACCCAGATCCACGCGGCCTTTCTTTTCCAGCTCCGCCAGCCGCTCGGCCGTCCCGGCATGGGGTAGCAGCATTGCGTGGCAGAGGTGGCGTCCTGTGCCCGGATTTGCCAGCGCGGCGGAGACGAATATCCCGTGGTCGATCTCCAGCCCCTCCTTGTCGCGCTGAAGGCACGCGGATTCGGTCGCGACCTGCGCGCGCGTGGGCGTCAGTCCCGGCACCAGCGCCGCGGTATCGTAAATGAGTTGCTCGACACGGATGAAGCGCGACCGATTGTGCGTGAGCCGGTCGTAGACCGCCTCGACGTGGGCGCGCAGGAATCGGGTGCGCGCCTCGCGCGCCACCTGTTTGATCCGTTCGGCTGCCTCTGCCTGCTTCGCGTCGCGCGCCGGTTTTGCAGGCAGGCGCGCAAGCAAAGCGGCGCTCGACTCCCAGAATCGCGAGTAGCGGGCGCAATCGCCGGCGAAATCGCCGACGTCGCGCGGTGCCGCAGCGTGCCACGCTGCAACTGCATCGTTGCCGATGCCGGCGCGCTGCAGGCAATTTACCACTTTACCACTAGACTCGCTCCGATCGCCCCTGCAGCGGGGTGCGCAGGGGGAGCGAAATTAACATAAGACAGATTGTGCGCCCTCCGGGACAGGTTCAAGCACCGGATTGCAGCGCGCCGGCGGGTCCTTCAGACTTCGCGGCCCGATTGATTCGCCTATCCCTTATCCCTCCTTATCCCTCTCCCTTATCCCTCATCTGGTTGGCGCGGGATTTCATTCCGGGAAGCGGTTGAGCCATTTGAGGTCCTGGTTCGAGGTGAAAGCAAAGGCGTAATGGTAACGCCTGCGCCGGCGGCGGACATCCCGATCTGAATCCCGCCGGCGGCAGTTCGGGTACACTTCCCCGCAAGAGAAGGCCGCAGAGCCGGCCGCCCATGCATGACGGAGGAGGAAACCATGCGCAAGACCCTGTATCCCGCATTCGCGTTGCTGGCGGCGCTGCTTTGCGGCGGCGCGCTCGCCCAATCGTATCCGGCAAAGCCCGTGAAGCTCATCGTCACCTACCCGCCCGGTGGAAGCTCGGACCTTATGGCGCGGGTCTTCGGCCAGAAGCTCGGCGAGGTGTGGGGGCAGACGGTGATCATCGAGAGCAAGCCGGGGGCGGCAGGATCGATCGGAATGGAGTTCGCCGCGCGGCAGGCGCCGGACGGCTACAGCTTCGTCGTCGGCAATATCGGCCCGGCGGCGGTCAATCCGCTGCTGTCGAAAGTGCCCTATGACGTCCAGCGCGATTTCATCGCCATATCGCTCATCTCGACGGGCCCCAACATCCTCATCGTCAATCCGGGCGTGCCGGCCCATTCGCTGCGCTAGCTGACCGACCACGCCAAGTCGAGCTCGGGCAAGCTCAATTACGGCACGAGCGGGCCGGGGAGCATCTCGCATCTTGCCGGCGCAATGTACCTGAACCTCACCGGCGTCAAGGCCGTCGAGGTTCCCTACAAGGGCGGCATACTCGGCGTGCAGGACCTGGTCGCAGGACATATCCAGTACCTCTTCAGCGATTCGCTGCCGGCGATGCAGTTCATCAAGGCCGGCCGGGCGCGGGCCTTGTGCGTGACCGGCGCCGAGCGCAGCCCCATCATGCCGGAGCTTCCGCCTTGCGCGGAATCCGTGCCCGGCCTCGTCGCGGTGAACTGGTGGGGCGTGTTCATGCCGGCGGGAACACCCAAGGCGATCACCGACAAGTTCCACGCCGACATGGTGAAGGTGATGCAGGATTCGGAGGTCAAGCGGAAATTCGCCGACCTGGGCGTCGAGGCGGTCTACAGCACGCCCGAGCAGTTCGCCGCGTTCATCAAATCCGAAATGGCGAAATACGCGAAGCTCATCCAGGAGGCGGGGATCAAGGGCAATTGAGCGATCTTCCTGCGACCCGTTCGTCCTGAGCCTGTCGAAGGACGAACGGACGCCGAAAGCCGCCGCTCACGGTTCGACAAGCTCACCGCGAACGGTGGCTTGATTTTCTGCGCTTGCGCGGGTTCCCGGCCATTTGCTCGAGCACCGCGCACACTGCGCCGGTGTCTTCCTTCGCGCGGCCCGTCGCCATCGCGGCGTTGTAGATCGGCGCGCTCGCGGCGAAGAGCGGCGTCGGGCAATCGAGCTTGCGCGCGAAATCCCCGATGATGCTCATGTCCTTCTGCCAGACCTCGTTTTTCATGGTGGCTTCCGAGTAATCGCCTTTCACCATCATCGGTCCGCGCACCTGCAGCATGCGCGAGCTGCCGGCGCCGTCGGAGACGACTTTCAGGACGAGCGCCGGGTCGAGCCCTGCCTTCATTCCGAGCACCATCGCTTCGGCCGCCGCCACGTTGTGGATTGCAACAAGCAGATTGGCGACGAACTTCATCTTCGATCCGGAGCCGAAAGCGCCCACGTAATAGCGGGCGCGCGTGAATCCTTGCAGTACGGGAATTGCCTTTCTGTACGCAGCCCGATCGCCGCTCACGTAGATAATCAGATCTTTGACGCGCGCCTGCGCGCCCGTGCCGCTCAAGGGGCAGTCGAGCAGGATCACGCCGCGCCGCGCAAGCACATCGCGCGCGGCTTCCTTCGCCGGGATCGGCAGCGTGCTGGTCTCGATCACGATCATTCCCCGCTTGCCGGAGGTGGCGACTTCGGCCGCAACCCGTGACAGCGCGTCCGCGCTGGGGAGCGAGGTGACGATGATCGCCTCGCGCCGGGCGAGCGCGGCCGCGCTCTTTGCGGCAACGCCGCCTGAGCGGACCAGCTCGGCGCGCCGGCGCGGCATCAGGTCATAGCCGGTGACGCGGAACCCCGCGCGCAGCAGATTCGCCGACATCGCCGAACCCATGATGCCGAGTCCGATCATTCCCACCGTCCCTTGCGCCATCGCCCCCCCTTGAATGACTGAATAAAGCAGACGTCCCGGCAAATGCGCTACCATTCTCGCGCAAATCTTCGGGAGGAGGAAACGCCAATGCGGGAATCTTCGCCGAAGCCGTGCTTACGCCACCCGGAGGGAAATCCTTGAACGCTGACCAGGCATTGCGGCGCGACGTGGCGCTCGCCAACCGCATCACCGAACGCTTCGGGCTGTCCGGCGCGTTCGGGCACGCGAGCGCGCGAATTCCCGGAACAAGCAGCTTTCTTATCCCGACCCGCCGCAGCCCCGGCCTGGCCGACGAGAACAAGCTGCTGGTCCTCGACACGGAAGGAAACATTCTGTCCGGCGACGGCGAGCCGAACAGCGAGTTCTGGATCCACGCGCGGATCTATGCCGCGCGGCCGGACGTGGGCGGAGTGGTGCATGCGCACCCGCCGGCCTGCATCTGCCTGACCCAGATCGGCCAGCCCCATCGCATCGTCCACAACAGCGCGGGCGGTTTTCTCAAAGGCGTTCCGGAATTTGAGCGCATAGGATTGATCCGCAGCCGCGAGCTGGGCGACCTTCTGGCGCAGCGACTCGGCGGCGGCGTCGCCGTCCTGATGCGCGGACACGGCATTTCCACGGCGCTCCCCGATGTCCGCACCGCGACGGTTGCGGCTTGCTACCTGGAGGAAAGCGCCGATCTGCAAATGCGCATGCTGACCGCCGCGGGCGGGGACGCCGGCCGGCTTCGTGCCTTTACCGGCGAGGAGGCCGAGCGCGTGCGCGATCAGCTCGGCGCCAGAGTGGTGGAACGGGCCTGGGATTACTACTCCACCGCCGCCGCGCAAAGGCCGCTCGGCGGCGCGTAAGGCAGGCCGGGCCCGGGGGACAGCGCGAATGGGAAAACTCCTTGTCGGCGTGGACATCGGCGGCACCTTCACCGATTGCGTGGTGCTGGACAGCAAGGGCCGGATTACCGCGACCAAGTCCTCTTCGACGCCGGCGAATTTCTCGGAAGGCATGCTCGCGGCGATGCGCCTGGCCGCGGAGCGCCTCGGACTTTCGTTCGAGCAGTTCTGCCGCGAGGTCGCGGTGCTCACCCACGGCACCACCGTCGGGACCAACGCGCTCATCCAGAGAAAGGGCGCGAAGGTCGGCCTCATCACCACGCGCGGCCACGAAGACGCGATCCACATCATGCGCGGCTCGCGCGGCGTCACCTCGCGCGACATCGCCAAGGTGGTGCACTTTCCCTCGAGCCAGAAGCCGGTGCCCATCGTTCCCAAGCGCCTGATCGAAGGCGTGTCGGAGCGGGTGGACTGCTTCGGCGAAGTGGTCGTGCCGCTGAATGAAGCCGAGGCCGAGGCCGCGATCCGCCGGCTGGTGGAACAGGGCGTCGAGGCGATCGGCGTCTGTTTCCTGTGGTCATTCAAGTATCCGTCGCACGAACGGCGCGTAAAGGAAATGATCCGCCAACTCGCGCCCAAAGTATTTGTCTCCTGCTCGGTGGACATCGCGCCCAGGTGGGGCGAGTACGAGCGCGTCACCGCGACCGCGCTCAACGCCTATATCGGGCCGCTCATGGCGAAGTACCTGGGCAACCTCGACCGGCAGTTGAAGGCCTCGGGTTACGCGCAGCCGCTTCAGATCACGCAGTGCGGCGGCGGCTCGATCTCCGTGGACCGTGCGATGGAATCGCCGCTGCTGACGCTCGACTCCGGCCCCGTGTCGGGCGTCACCGGCTCGGTCTATCTCGGCAAGCTGATGGGCTGCCCCAACATCATCACCACCGACATGGGCGGCACCTCGTTCGACGTCGGCATCATCCACGACGGCCGGCCCGAATACTCCTTCGTCTCCAACGTCGTGCAGTACGAGTATTTCCTGCCCAGGGTGGACATCCAGGCGATCGGCTCGGGCGGCGGCTCGCTCGCCCGCGTCGATTCCGCCTCGAGGACGCTGAGCGTGGGTCCGGAATCGGCGGGCGCGGATCCGGGGCCGGTGTGCTACGGCAAGGGCGGCGCGATCGCCACCGTCACGGATGCGGACGTCGTGCTCGGAACTATCAATCCGGACAATTTCCTCGGCGGGCGCATCAAGCTCGACCGCAAGAAGGCCGCGCTGGCGGTGCAACGCGTCGCCGATGCGCTCGGGCTCTCGCTCATGGAAGCGGCGGCGGGCATCGCCCGCATTGCCGAATTCAAGATGGCCGACATCATCCGCAAGATGACCGTCGAGAAGGGTTTCGATCCGCGCGACTTCGTGCTGTTCGCCTTCGGCGGGGCGGGGCCGGCGCACGCCGGCGTGTTCGCGTACGAGCTCGGCGTGCAGAAAGTCGTCATCCCGCAGAAGGAGATCGCCTCGACCTGGTGCGCCTTCGGCGCGGCTTCCGCGGACATCCTGCACGTCTATGAGCAGGTCGACATCCAGGCGAGCCCCTTCGATGCTGCGCGCGTCAACGCCGCGCTCGACTCTCTGGAGCAAAAAGCGAACGGGCAGATGGACCGCGACGGCATCGCGAAGCCGCGCCGGCATTTCCAGTTCTCGCTCGACATGCGCCACCGGGGCCAGATTAACGAGATCGAGGTGATGCTGCCCGAGAAGCGCCTGAAAGACGCATTCCGGGGCTCGTTGCACAAACGCTTCTATGCGCGTTACGAGCAGCTCTACGGGCGCGGCTCGTCCTACGGCGAGGCGCGGCTGGAAATCGTGACCCTGCGCCTTCGCGCCACCGCGGCCACGCCGCGGCCGAAGCTCTCCGCGACGAAGAAGCTCGTCGCGAGAATCGATCCGAAGGCCGGCCGCGGCAAGCGGGACATCTACTGGGCCGATCTGAAGAAGGCGGCGGCTACGCCGATACTGGACGGCGCGCTGCTCGTGCCGGGCAACCGCATCAGGGGCCCGGCGGTGATCGAGACGACCGACACCACCGTCGTCGTGCATCCGGGCAGATTGCTGCGCGTGGATGCGTTCGGCAATTTCGAGATCGAGTTCAAGGGGTAGGGCGGTGGCCGTGAATCCGCTTCGAAGGAAAATCCGGTGATTGACACGTTCCGGCGGGTGGTGGGGCTGGCGCAGGCCGGAGAGGTTCGAATATCAAGCCATGGGTACGACGAGTTGGCCGCGGATGGAATATTTGCGAGAGACGTATTGGCAAATGTCTCGGAAGCGGTTGTAATTGACGATTACCCGGACTACGCGAAGGGGCCTTGCGTGCTGGTGTTGCAAAAGGACCGTCGTGGCGAGGCGTTTCATGCCGTCTGGGGCATTCCGAAGGGAAAGACGGGGCCGGCGGTTCTTGTGACAGCCTACAGGCCCAATGCGGAACGATGGGAGCCGGACTTTCTGAAGAGGCGAAAATGAAGACTCGACGGACTTGCAAGCTTGTACACGAAGGAAAGTACGTGGCCGAAGTTGACGTGGACATGATCTACACGGACGAAGGCTGGTCTCCTTACCTGTCCGTGGAGGACGCCTACAAGCTGGATGACATTCGCGAAGCGCTCAGGCGCGGCGATGTCAAGGCGGCGGCCCGTGTAGCGCGGGTGTATAGCCTGACGCCCGTAGCCGCGCAACAGTAGCCGTCGTCCCCGCGTAAGCGGGGACCCAGTGGGATTGAAAGAAGCCGGATTCCCCACCCGCTTTCGCGGGTGCTAAAGGCCGCGGGAATGACGACTTCGGGAGAACTGGATGCCTAAAATCAGCGAAATGAAGGACGCGGTTTTTGACGGCAAGAACATGGGCTACGTGCCGCCGAAAAAGCTCTCCATCTCCCCGAAGCTCAAGCTGCATCGAAAAAGCGCGAAAAGCATAGACCCGATTACATACGAAGTGATCCGCCACAGCTTGTGGCACGTGAACGAAGAGCACGGCGCGACCATCCAGCGTCTGTCCGGCTCGCCGGTGGCGATGTACGCGCTCGACCTGAACCCTTCCATCCTCACCGAGGACGGCGAGTTCGTGTATTTCGGACCGTACATGCAGTACATGTCGGGCGTCACCGACACGCAGGTGAAATGGGTGCTCGAGTACCGCAGCGACAATCCGGGCATCCGCGAGGGTGACATGTTCCTCGCCAACGACCCCTGGGTAGGCGCCGCGCACCAGCAGGACGTGATGCTCATCTGCCCGGTGTTCTGGAAAGGCGAGCTCTTCTGCTGGGTCACCAACTGCCTGCACCAGTACGACCTCGGCGGCATCACGCCTTCTTCCTTCTGCGGCTCGGCGGAGAACGCGTTCGAGGAGGGCATCTGCATTCCGCCGGTGAAGATCATCGAGAACAATGAAATCCGCCGCGACATCGAGGAACTGTACCTGCGCTCCTCGCGCAAGCCCGAGGCCGTGGCGCTCGATTTCCGCGCGCAGCTCGCCGGCAACATCACCGCGCGCAACCGCGTGCTGGCGCTGATCAAGCGCTATGGTCCGGAGGTGGTGAAGGGCGTGATGCGCAAGATTCTCGATAACGGCGAGCGCGCCTTCCTCGCCAAGTTGAAGCGCCTGCCCGACGGCGTGTGGCGCGAGCGCACGTACGTCGAGTGCTGCCGGCCGGGCGACCGGCGCACCCACCGCGTGATGCTGACGCTCAGGAAAAAAGGCAGCAAGCTCGTTTTCGAGAACGACGGCACCGCGCCGCAGGACGGCGCGATGAATGCCACCTACTCGGGCTGGCGCGGTTCCATCATGGTGGCGCTCAACCAGCTCCTGTGCTGGGACCAGTATTTCTCCATCGGCGGCGCGCTGCGCCACGTCGAGTTCGATCCTTCTCCGGGCACGTTCAACTGCGCCAACTACCCGGCCTCGGTCTCGACGGCGCCGGTGCAGGCCATGGAGATTTCGCTCTACCCCGCCTACAACGTGCTCTCGAAAATGATCCACGGCGACCCGGAGATGCGCAAGGACATCATGTGCATCGGCGGCACCAGCCAGTGGCCCGCGACCATTTTTCGCGGCACCGACCAGTGGGGCGAGTCCTACGGCTACATCCTGGTGGACCCGATCGGCGGCGCGATCGGCGCCTTTGCCACGGGCGATGGCATCTCCACCGGCGGCCAGTCGAGGACGCCGATTTGCAAGCTCCCGAACGTCGAACACACCGAGCAGACATTTCCGCTGCTCTTTCTCTACCGCAAGGAGGTGATCGACTCGGGCGGCGCCGGACGGCATCGCGGCGGGCTCTCGGCGGAATCCTGCTTCATTCCCCACCGCACCGAAGTGGTCACGCAGGACACGCTGTCCTCGGGGAACGCCATTCCGACCTCGCCCGGAATGATGGGAGGCTATCCCGGGTCGGTGAATGTCTACAAGTTCAGGCGCGCAACGGACATTTTTGAGCGCCTCAAGAAGCAGAATATTCCAAACGACATTGCCGAAGTGAAAGGCGAAGAGGTCACGCTGCAATTGCGCGAGGAAAATTTTCTGCAAAAGCCCGAGGACGTGTACGCGGTCACTTGGTCGGCGGCGGGCGGCTTCGGCGACCCGCTGGAGCGCGATCCGGAAAAGGTGCGCGAAGACGTGGTCGATCATCGTTCGGTATCCGCCGAAGCGGCGCGCAACATCTACGGCGTGGCGATTGCCCCGGATGGCCGCATGGATGCGGAAGCGACGCGCAAGCTCCGTGCCGAACGGCGCGAGGCCAACCGGAGAAAAAACGGGACGGTGAAACGGCTTTCCGGAAAAATAGTGGCGCACGTCACCGACAATTTCGATGTCCGGCGGGAATCCAACGGCCTGCGCTGCTGCTGCGCCAAATGCGCCGCCGACCTCGGGCCGGTGCGGGAGAACTACAAAGACCATTGCGAGCGGCGCGAATCGGACATCCGCGCCGCCAATCCGAATATCGGCGATTACAGGCGCTATATCGACGACCGGCCGGTATTCCGGCAGTTCTTCTGCCCGGGATGCGGAGCGCTCATCGAAAACGAGATCGCGCGCGCCGGCGACGAGGTGCTGCACGATATAGAACTGGATCTGCGCTGATCGCGCGCGGCTGCAAGGAAGAGCATGACGGTCACGACAACGATGCGGCAGGCGGCTGCGGCGGCTGCGCTCATGGCCGGCGCGGCGCTGGCCCTGGCGCAGGCGCCGGCAAGGAACGACGAAATCTACCGGTATCGCGGCGTCGACCGCGACGCGCGGCTGATCGAGCGCGCGAAACAGGAGGGGACGGTGGTCCTTTACACCTCTCTGGCGCCGGCCGAGTCCAGGCCTCTGGCCGCGGCCTTCGAGAAGAAGCACGGAATCAAGGTCGATCTCTGGCGGGCGCTCTCGGACAAGGTGCTGCAGCGCACGATCACCGAGGCGAACGGCCGGCGACATGCGGTGGACGTGGTGGAGACCAACGGCCCCGAGATGGAGATGCTCTCGCGCGAGAAGCTCCTCTCCGAATTCCATTCGCCGCACGTCGCGGACCTTCCGCAGAACGCCATTCCGCCGCACCGGCTCTGGATGCCCGACCGGCTGAATTTCTATGTGGTGGCCTACAACACCACAAAGGTACAGAAGTCGGAATTGCCGGCGACCTACGAGGGCTTCACCGACGCCAGATGGAAGGGGCGCATCGGCATCGAGGCGACCGACGCCGAGTGGATGGCGACCCTCATCAAGACATGGGGCAGCGACAAGGGCATGGCCTTTTTCCGAAAGCTCGCGGCGATGAAGCCCGACGTGCGCAAGGGCCATGTGCTGCTCGCCGAACTGATCGCCGCGGGAGAAGTGCCGGTGGGCCTGACGGTATACAACGGCAACGCCGAGACGCTCAAGCGCAAGGGCGCGCCCATCGACTGGGTGCCGATCGAGCCGGTCGCGGCCCGCACGCAGGGCATCGGCGTGGCGAAAAACGCGCCGCACCCGCACGCGGCGCTGCTGTTCGCCGATTTCGTCCTGTCCCCCGAGGGCCAGACGCTCTTCGAATCGATGGGGCGCGCCCCGGCGAGCACGCGCGTGAAGAGCCGGATGAAGGCCTTCCCTTACATCATGATCGATACCGCCACGGTTCTCGATGAGGCCGACAAGTGGGAACAGCTCTGGGACGAACTTTTCATACGCAAGTAAGGACCTTCGACTGGAAGTGGATCGCGATCGGGCTGTGCGTGGCCCTCACGGTCTACATCGCGGTGGTGCCGCTTGCGTTCCTTTTCTGGCAGAGCTTCTTCACGCCGCAGACGGCGTCCAAAGCGGCCGAGTTCACGCTGGGCAACTACGCGACAGCGTACGGCAGCAGCGAGACCTTGCGCCTGTTCTGGACCTCGCTCAAATTCGCATTCGGCGCGTCGCTCTTCTCCTTCGTGGTCGGGACGCTGCTCGCGTGGATGAACGAGCGCACCAACACGCCCTTCAAAACGCTCTTTTTCGCGCTGTCGATCATTCCGCTGATCATACCGGGGGTCCTTTTCACGGTGGCGTGGATCCTGCTCGGGAGCCCCAAGATCGGCATCATCAATCTCGTGCTGCAGAACGCTCTGGGACTGGAGCAGCCCCCGTTCGACGTCTATTCGCTCTGGGGGATGATCTGGGTGGACGGCCTTCACTATTCGCCGATGGCCTTCCTGCTCATGACCGCGGCCTTCCGCGCAATGGACCCTTCGCTCGAGGAATCCGCGACCATGAGCGGCGCCAATATTTTCCAGGTCGCCTGGCGGGTGACGCTGAAGCTCACCTGGCCGGCGATTCTTGCGACCCTGCTCATCCTCTTCGTGCGCGCGATCGAGTCCTTCGAGGTGCCGGCGCTCCTCGGACTGCCGGTCGGAATCCAGGTGTTTACGTCCTCGATCTACCAGGCCGTGCACCGCTATCCCAGCCAGATCGGCCTGGCCTCCGCGTACGGCATGACCCTGCTGGTGATCACCTCGGCTGGAGTGTATTTCGTCTCGCGGCTCTCGAGCCGCGGCAACCGGTACGCGACCATGACCGGCAAGGGTTTCCGGCCGCGGAAAATCGACCTCGGCCCGTGGCGCTGGCTCGCCGCCGCAATTTTCGTGGTCTACTTCCTGCTGATCGTGGCGCTGCCCTTCGCGGTGCTGCTCTGGTCGTCGTTCCAGAAATTCTATTCGGTGCCCTCGATGCAGGCGCTGCAGAACCTCACCCTCGATCCCTACCGCTTCATCTTCACCTATCCGAACCTCGCGCGCTCGGTGTGGAACACCCTGCTCCTGTCGTTCGGCTGCGCCACGCTGATCATGCTGGTGACCTCGGTCATCTGCTGGATCGTGGTGAAGACGAAGCTCCCCGGACGCTGGCTGCTCGACAACGTCGCCTCGCTGCCCATGGTCTTCCCCGGGCTGGTGCTGGGGCTTGCGATCATGATTTTCTACCTCAACGTCGACATCGGCGTATACGGCACGATGTGGATCATGTTCATCGCCTACGTGACCCGTTTCATGCCGTACGGGCTGCGCTACAACACGGCGTCCATGCTGCAGATTCACAAGGAGCTCGAGGAATCGGCGGCCATGAGCGGCGCTTCCTGGGCGACGACGTTTCGCCGCGTCATCCTGCCGCTGCTGAAGCCCGGACTTGTCGCGGGCTGGATCTATGTAATGATCGTCTCGATTCGCGAGCTCTCGAGTTCGATCCTGCTTTACAGCCCGGGCACCGAGGTCATTTCGATTGTAATCTGGGAGCTGTGGGAGAACGGCCAGTACGTGGAACTGTCGGCGCTGGGCGTGCTGTTCATCCTGGCGCTGTTCGTCCTGGTGCTGCTCGCCCAGTGGCTGG